>NZ_JBFUGT010000271.1:0-8802 GCF_056402775.1 Rhodococcus sp. P3_B8 | reverse complement strand
CCCGGCGGGTCGATCGTCAATATTTCCTCGGTGAACGGGATCGTCGGCGGCGCCGGAGTATCCGCCTACAGCGCCAGCAAGTTCGCGATCCGCGGCATCACACGCAGCGCCGCAATAGAACTGGCTCCGGCAMRKATCCGGGTCAACTCCGTCCATCCCGGCGCGGTATCCACACCCATGATCAGCAACACCCCCTCAGACGACACCGCCGACAACCCCCTGGTCGCGACCATGCCCATCCCCCGCTACGGCCAACCCGGCGAAGTCACCAACCTCGTGCTCTTCCTCGCCGGCGACGAATCAAGCTACTGCACCGGAGGCGAGTA
The DNA here is from genome assembly GCF_056402775.1 of Rhodococcus sp. P3_B8. Taxonomy (NCBI): domain Bacteria; kingdom Bacillati; phylum Actinomycetota; class Actinomycetes; order Mycobacteriales; family Nocardiaceae; genus Rhodococcus; species Rhodococcus sp. P3_B8. The sequence goes on along the minus strand of NZ_JBFUGT010000271.1, from coordinate 8,476 downwards.
CATCATCGACGGAGGCATGACCGCCGGCACAGGATTCTGACCCCACCTTCGACCAATATCGCATTGATCCCCTGCCACAACCGCGCTCCCTCAGCAGCTACTCGAAACGTTGAAACGGCGAGTGAGACATATCGCTGCATAAGAATGCTCGGACGACAGGAAGGAGGATCGAGCAGGATGACCGTTTCAAGCCTTCTTCAATACACGATGCCCTGCGGATCGATGGATCACCACCAACCTCAGCCACTGTTGCACAACGCCATGCGATAGAACAGGCGTGGCAGGTTCGCCCCACGTCGTACGAATTGCGGACGAGCACAGTTGAACTGCTCGGCCGATTCGTCCGCACCCTGGAAGTCGTGGGGCAGGAAGCCTGCCCATGGCCCAAGGGCATGATTGACGGGTCGACCACGCGGTTCATCGGGCGGCACCCTCCGGAGATCACGATGCGACTGTTCATCACCGCACACCAATCGGTCGGCACTGCGCGGATCGCCTGGACCGGCGATCCCGCCGGTATCGACGCCGTCATCGATCGAGGTCCGACAAGCCGAATCCGCCGGGCGGGATGGCTCTCGACCGTGGCTCGGTGGCGCCGCGGAGATCTGTGGGTTGACCTGCACCGTCTCGAGGCAGAGCTGTCCGCGCTACCGGACGCCCCGGAGGACTGGGAAGCGAACTTCGTCGACATGATCGAACAGGCGGAATCCCACGGTCATCTCGACATCGAGAAGATGCTCCTCCACGTCCAGTACCGATTTCACGACGTGGATCCGTAGTCGGTGGTCAGGACCAGCTCGTAACGTCCCTAAGGGATCGATGGGGGCCCAGCGCCGACAGCCACCACGCCGCAGCCATTTCGCCGAACTGTGATCACGAGATCGCGGGCCTGCGGAAAGCTTTCTGGCAGACGAAGGAGGCTGCGGTAGCGGCCGGAGGCTCGACGCGGGAATCGCCTGGTCGGTTCCTGTTGCATGAGGGCTCGTGGATCCGCGCACCGAGCCGCTGTCCCGCCAGTGCGCGCCGGAAGTCGGGTTCGTCGAGGGGGTGGTTCGTCGTCGAGCGGGCGATGCACGTGGTTGACCGCGGCGGGTGAGTGACACCATCGCCGAATCCGAGGGTCGGGCGAAGACCTCCGCGGTGACTCGTGGGCACTGCATCCGACCGATGAGATCCGTTGGCTATACGACCGGACTGGTGATGCCGGTACGTTCCCTCCGGGATGTTGCCCCGTTTGAGATGGGCGCCGCAAGTGCGCCTACCGCCATGTCGATAAGGTGCTCAACTGTTGCGTCGAAGGTTATCGGCACGACGTTTAGGTCCAGAGCCCGTCGCTGTTCGTGGACTGCGAGTGCCGATATGCACATCGTGAATGCGATGTCGAGTCGTTCGATTGCCGCCCGGCCAGGCAGATGCGGCAATGCCGTGGTCAAACGTGCGACAACCTCATTGGCCGCATCGCTGACTCCATCGAAGGACTCGCTTGCGAAATCAACCGAAGGAGCGACCCTTGCCAGGAACCGAGCGTAATGGCTGTCCTCCCCCTGAGTGCGAATGAACTCAGCGATCGGCAGGATGATTGCCTCGAACAGTGCTCGCGGTTCGCCGCCACGGCCCTGTTGATCGATCGCGGTCAGATGCGCGCGCCGTGCCTGGTTGATGTCGCCCATCCGGTACCGGAACACGGCGAGGAGCAAATTGTCGCGGCCACCGAAATGGTACTGGACCGCCGAGTTGTTCAACTGTCCTGCTGCGGCGGCGACGTCTCGCATGGAGACGCCATCGACTCCATGCCTTGCGAATAATTGCTCCGCGGCCTCGATTATCGCGAGTCGCGTTTCTTCCGCCTGTGGCATGGAAGTCACCATATAAGCTGACGACTTAAGCGTCAAGGCATTGACTTAAACTTGCGAGACGCTAATGTGTGCAACATCTCTCGCGGTATCGCCTCGGACGCAAACGTCCGCTTAGCGGACTAGGTTCGATCCACCGACGCGAGGTTGTTGCAGCAGTCGCGCTCACGAGTGGTGATCTCTCCATCGCGCGGCACATCAGTCGCCGCATCGAAAGTGCAGCTTCGAATGCGGACTACGCATCCGTCGAACAAAGGATCACGATGGCTCTCGATCTAGATCGCTCACACGGCACCGTATCCCGCAGACGAGTGTTCGTCGTGCTGTTGGTGATCATCTTCTTCTCGGAAATCGCCGCCTTTGAGATCTTGATGGTTTACCCGGCCATGCCTCACTTGGCACCCGCTTTCAAGACTCTGAACATCGCATGGGTCGCGTCGATCGTCACCCTGACCGGGGCGACGCTGATGCCGCTTCTGGGCAAGGCATCGGACAAATGGGGTAAGAAGAGGGTAATCCTCAGCCTCGGTATCATCTTCGTCGCCGGCAGCATCGTCTGTGCGGTCGCGACGACGTTCCCAGTCCTGTTGGTGGGCAGGGCTCTTCAGGGAGCGCTTGTCGGGATCATCGCACTCTCCTACAGCCTGGTCCGTGACATCATGCCTCGTGACTTCGTTCCCGTCGCGCTGGGTATGGTCGCGACCGGCATCGGGATGTCCGGGTTGCTTGGGCCCTTCATAGCCGGGTGGCTCATCGATGGCTTCGGGTTCCGCGGCATCTTCTGGTTCATGGCAATCTACGTGGCCGCTCTCCTTCCGCTGTACTGGGCGGTTGTACCCGAGAGCCCGGTCCGGATCGCTCAGCCGGTCGACTTCTTGGGTACGCTCCTGCTCGGCCCCGGTGTCGGGGTACTGCTGTTCGGCGTCACGAACGGTACCGATTGGGGCTGGTCGTCCGGTCGCACGATCACAGTTCTGACCTGCGGGGCAGCTATGCTGGTCGGGTTCGTCGCCTGGCAGCGCATCGCTCCCCACCCGCTGATCGATCTCAGGATCCTCTTCGGTCGCAGGCTCTGCCCGACTTTGCTTGCTGTCGCCGGCATCTCCTACATGATGAGTGCACACGCACTCATCATGCCCACGATGCTGCAGACGCCCGCGCAGCTGCCGGGGATCTCTTATGGGGYAGGCCTATCGGCAACTCAATACGCAGTGTGGACCTGCCCGATGGGAATCGCGGGCATGCTGGCCGGCCCGCTCGGCGGATATCTGGCGAGGAGAGTTGGGGCCCGCCAGGTGTTACTGGCGGCCGGGTCGCTTTTCCTGATAGTGATGCTCCTCGGCGCCCAACTGTTCACACTGCAATGGCAAATCGCTATCCTGAGCATGATCGCCGGCTTCGCACTTGGTTTCCTTCACTCATCGAATGCCAATCTCGTCCAAGACGCACTGCCAGCGCCCCAAAGTGGTGTGGGCACAGCGATTGCCGGTTTGAGCATGCAGCTCACGAACTCAGTCGCGGTCACCGTGACCGGGATTGTGATGGCCCGCCACGTCCAGGCGGTCGATCCCAGCACCTTCTCCGTCCTCTATTCCGACAGCGCCATCAGCAGTGGGTATGTGTACGCCGCCACGATCGGCCTCGTGGGGGTGCTGACTGCCCTGCTGATGAAGCATGGCCGCACGCCCGCACAGGGCGGGCTGCAGAGATCAGACCGCCAACCGCAGGACGACCACGACCAGCCGAGGTCCGCCCAGTCCATCAGCTGACACGGGTACCACTTCGGACCAGCATCGCACAGAACCCCGTCCCAGAGAGAGCCCCGATGAACCGTTACTCCATTCCCATTACCCACAACCAACCACACGTGCCGGCCGCGGTCGACTACCGCGACCAGCAGCCACCGTTCACCCGCCAGCATCCGGTACGTCCCCCCGCCGGGGCGCCGAACATCCTGCTGGTCATGATCGACGATGTCGGCTTCGGTGCCTCCTCCGCGTTCGGCGGGCCGTGCCGAACCCCTACGGCTGAACGACTGGCAGACAGCGGCACCAAGTACACCCGATTCCACACCACTGCACTGTGCTCACCGACCCGCGCCGCGACCCTTACCGGCCGAAACCACCACAGCGTCGGAATGGGTGTGATCTCCGAAATGGCCAATGCCGCGCCAGGGTACAACGGCACCCGCCCGGACTCGGCCGCTACCGTCGCACGCGTCCTGCAAGGCAACGGATACGCCACCGGCGCATTCGGAAAAATGCACCAAACACCCACCTGGGAGACCACCCCGGCGGGCCCATTCGACCGTTGGCCGTGCCGAGAGGGCTTCGACAAGTTCTACGGCTTCCTCGGCGCCGAGTCGGACCAGTTCACGCCGGTCCTCTACGAGGACTTCACCGTGGTGGATCCTCCACGCACCCCCGAGCAGGGATACCACCTCTCCGAAGATCTGGTGGACCACGCAATCTCCTGGATCGAGGGAGTGCACACCATGGACCCCGACAAACCATGGTTCTGCTACCTGCCCTTCGGTGCCTGCCACGCTCCCCTGCAGGTGCCCGAACGGTACCTCGACACCTATCGCGGCGAGTTCGACCACGGCTGGGACCGCCAGCGCGTGATCACCCTGGAGAGGCAGAAAGCGATCGGAGTGGTGGCGCCGGACACCGTGCTCGCGCCGTGGTCCGGCGATCTACCGCATTGGGAGTCGCTCAGCCCTGCCCAACAGCAGGTCTCCGCACGGCTGATGGAGTTGTACGCGGCGTTCCTCGAACACACCGACGACGAAGTGGGACGACTCGTCGACCGATTGCAGCAACTCGAACAACTCGACAACACGCTGGTGCTCTACATGATCGGCGACAACGGCGCCTCCGCCGAGGGCGGCATCGAGGGGGCGTTCAACTACCTGGCAAACCTCAACGGGTACCAGAGCGGCACCGAGGAGCTAGTCGAACGGTTCGACGAACTCGGCACTCCGACCAGCTACGCACACTACCCCGCAGCCTGGGCACTCGCTCTCGATACCCCGTACCAGTGGGCCAAGCAGGTCGCCTCGCACTACGGCGGCACCCGCAACGGCCTGATCGCACACTGGCCGGCCACCATCACCGAAACCGGCGGCACCCGACACCAGTGGCACCACTGCGTCGACATCACCCCAACCATCCTGGAGGCGGCGGGGATTCCAGCTCCACACAGCGTCGACGGGGTGCCGCAAACGCCGCTCGAGGGCGTCGCGATGAACTACACCTTCAACGACCCCCAGGCCCCGGACCGGCACACCACCCAGTACTTCGAAATCTTCGGCAACCGCGGCATCTACGACCACGGCTGGACCGCGGTCACCGCGCACCGCGCACCCTGGCTGATGGCCACCCCCGGGCTCGAACTGCCGCGACTGGACCAGGACCGCTGGGAACTCTACGACACCCRCACCGACTGGTCGCAGGCCCGCGACCTGGCCGCCGACTACCCTGACACACTCGAAAAACTCAAGCAGAAGTTCCTCGTCGAGGCCGCCAAATACCAGGTCCTCCCACTCGACGACCGAACCGTCGACCGGCACGCGACCGCCGAATCCCGGCCGCCGCACCCCTTACAGGGACGCAGCAGCATCACCCTCTACCCGCACATGAATGGGCTGGTGGAGAAAGCCGCGCCCTCGTTCTTCAACCGCTCGTACTCGCTCACCGCCCGAATCGACATCGACGGTCCATGCGAGGGAATGCTGATCAGCATCGGCGGCCGCTTCGGCGGATTCGCCCTCTACGTTCTCGACTCACATCCGGTGTTCTGCTACAACTTCAGCGGCGGGGGCCGAACCCACGTGCGAGCGCCCGACGCACTGGCCGCCGGATCACACCAGATCACACTCGAGTTCGACTACGACGGCGGCATCGGCAACGGCGGCCACATCATCTTGTCGGTGGACGGGGCCGCCGTCGCGCGCGGCCGCGTCGAGCACACCACCCGAGCGATGTTCAGCATGAACGAACAACTCGATATCGGCGTGAACCGCGGCAGCCCAGTCTCCGAGGAATTCGCCGACCGCGGCAGATTTCTCTTCACCGGACAGCTGCACCACGTCCAAGTCGACCTCGGAAGCGAAGCAGGCTCCATCGAACGCGAACGCGAACGGATAGCACTCGCGATTCATTAAGCCAGATCGCCGTGCGGTGACCGTCCAGGCCCGGCACGGTCACCGCAGGTCACAGGAACGTGCGCGCTGTCGTGGCTTACTCGTCGAGCAACACCCCATCCCACCTGCCGCGCGGAAAGACGAGGGCGCGAGTGTCTGCCACGCAAGGCGTCTCCCGCTCGCCCGCAACTCAACCCGACTCTCGAAGATACTCGCACTGAATCACTGAAGGGACACAACCACATGGGTACGTTGACACCGGCGTCCGCATCACACAGACAGTCACCTCACGCAAAGACCCGTGGCCCCCAACGCTTCCTGGCGATCAGCATCATTGCAACACTGGCCTTGATGGGCGGGGGATGCGGTGCAGGCGACGCTGACCACAACGTCGGCGGTGCCAGCACGTCGTCTGCCGTCCAGCCCGGGAGCGCATTGGTGACCGATGGCCAACGTGAACAGGAGGCGCTTGCCCGAGAGATTCTCGCGACTGACGTCCTGAGGGAGGAAGTCGAACGGGTCAAAGCGCTATACGCTGCCGACCCCAGGGGAGCTACGCCAGCCGGGGCTGCCACGACCAGCCGCGCCGCCAACGCGATCTCCACCGGAGCAGCCCTGTATGCGGTGAGCGAGGACCCGGACAGGCCTGTCCTGGTCTGGGGCGTCACCGCACCGCATGAGTTCTCTGGTCTGAACATGCCTCGATCCGGGTACGGCATCGAGAACCCCGACAATGTCTACCGGAAAGCGACCGTCGCCGGGAACGCCTCCTACGAGATCCGCGGCAAAATCACCGAGCCCGGCCCGGCTGAACTGCATTTCGAGCTCCGCGATGCGATACCGGGAACCACGGGGTTGAGCCCCGAGGCCGGCACACAGCTCGGGAACCTGAGCAGCGATGCGATCAAGGTCGGGGACGACGGGTCGTTTGTGATCACCGTCGACTCCAGCCCTGCCGACGGTCGTCCCAACCATCTGCAGATCCCGAAAGACGGAACGACATTTGTCCTGGTTCGGGATCTGCTGAACGATTGGTCGCGGGAGAATCCCGTCGGATTGGAGATCGAACGGATTTCCGGGCCCCCGATATCGGCGCCGAAGAGCGTCGAGCAGTTGGCGGCCCGGTCGACCGAGATCCTGTCGAAGATCGCGCCGTTCTGGGTGTCCTACTTCGACAAGTTCATCTACTCGGCGCCCTCGAACACCCTGATTCCCGTGCGTGAACGGCCAGGGGCACGGGGATTCTCGACCAACGGGTGGTTTGACCTTGCCGACGACGAGGCGCTTGTCGTGACCCTGGATCCCGTCGGCGCGAAATCCCTGGGCATCCAGATCTCGGACCCCTGGGGAGTGGCGTACGAGTACCGCGACCGCACCAGCAGTCTCAACACCACCCAGTCCAAGCCCAACCCCGACGGGACGTACACGTTCGTCGTGTCGAAGAACGATCCGGGGGTGTTCAACTGGCTGGACCCCGAGGACAAGGGATCCGGGATGTTCGCTGTGCGCTGGCAGGCCCTGCCGGGTGCATCCGCGATCGACCGTGCCGTTCGCGATGTACGACTGATCAAGTCCGAGGCACTGCGTGACGCACTGCCTCCCAACACAACGTTCGTCACCGCTGATGAGCGAAAGTCGCAGCAGAGCGAACGGGCAGCCTCATACGATCGGCGAATGAACGAATGACCAAATCGGTGATTCAGTCGAAGTCCAACCATGCGCCGTGCCGAGTCGCCACCACCGACTGTCGCAATGCGGTTCGAGCCCGGCAACCACGTGCCGTCGGCGTCGCCCGCGTCAAGTGAACGACCGCGCCCCACTCACACCGAAAATATCAACGACACATCGTTATTCATCATCATCGGAGAGGCAGGAGACCGAAATGGGACGACTCGAGAACAAGGTGGCCGTGATCACCGGAGGCGCCAGAGGAATGGGCGCCTCACACGTGCGACGGTTCGTGCAGGAGGGAGCCAACGTCGTCTTCGGCGACGTCCTCGAAGAGGAAGGCCGGGTGCTCCAGAAGGAACTGGGCACACACTGCACGTTCGTCCCGCACAATGTCACCAGCGAGGCCGGCTGGGCCGAGATCGTCGAACGCGCCACCACCGACTTCGGGGCACTCGACATCCTGGTCAACAACGCCGGAATACTGCGMTTCGACACSATCRASGAMATGGACGTCGCCGACTTCAARMSCATCCTCGACRTCAAYGTCGTCTCCCAATGGATCGGGCTCAAGTATGCGAGCCGGGCGATGAAMCCCGGCGGGTCGATCGTCAATATTTCCTCGGTGAACGGGATCGTCGGCGGCGCCGGAGTATCCGCCTACAGCGCCAGCAAGTTCGCGATCCGCGGCATCACACGCAGCGCCGCAATAGAACTGGCTCCGGCAMRKATCCGGGTCAACTCCGTCCATCCCGGCGCGGTATCCACACCCATGATCAGCAACACCCCCTCAGACGACACCGCCGACAAC
>NZ_JBFUGT010000270.1:0-8898 GCF_056402775.1 Rhodococcus sp. P3_B8 | reverse complement strand
GTCCGCGGTTTCGGCGGCGCCTTCCCCGGCTGATCCGGAAACTCGTGGGCCGCTGACCGATCTCGAACGCGCGCCGGCTGGAGTTCGGGATTCGGCAGCGTTGAACGTGCGTGCGGAGTGACGAGTACCGACATAGGGCAGCCCATAAACAAACCATAGGTTTGTTTATGGGCTATATTTCAGTATGCATGTCGTGCAAAGATGGACTTCAGGAAACTGTGAATCCAATTCTTCCTGACGGCAGGCGGCAGTTCGGGTGGTGGCGATGGAACATCGGACAGCCGCGCGGGTGGGGACGTCGTCAAGCGCCGAGGCCCTCTGGAAAGGCGGTCTGTGGGCGATCGCGGTCGTATTCATCGTCCCAGCGCTGCTGTTCGCGCTGGCGCTGTGGCGAGGGTGGGGTGGCACGTTTAAGACCACGGTGGTTGTCGACGTGGGCCTGCTGGTGTTCGCTCTCGTCGCGACCGGGTGTACCGCGTGGGCTGCCTGGAGAGGACGCGGCAGCCGCCGCCGCAGCTGGCTGGCGTTGGCGGGTGGGCTGGCGGCCTGGTCGGTCGGCCAAGCCATCTGGTGCTACTACGTGGTGTGGCAGGGAAGTGATCAGATACCGTTTCCTTCCTCGGCGGCTGCTGCGTACCTGCTGTTTCCGGTCGGCGCATGTGCGGCGCTGTTGCTGTTCCCGACCGGCGACAGTGGACAGTCCCGTACCCGGCTGATTCTGGACGGAATCATCGTGGCCGGTTCACTGTTCGTGATGTCGTGGGTGAGCGTGCTCGGCAGCGTCTACCGTGCGGGGAGCGCCACACCGGTCTCCCTCGTGTTATCCCTCGCCTATCCTGTCGCGGACCTGGTGATTGCGACGATGGCGATTGTGGTGCTGACTCGAGCGCGGGCCGGGCAGCGCTTGACCATGGGACTCCTGTGCATCGGGATCATTCTGATGGCGTTGTCGGCCAGCGCAGTCTCGTACCWGACCGCGCTGGGCACGTATCACAACGGCGGCGTTACCGACCTGGGCTGKGTGGCCGCCTTCGCCGCGATTGGTCTGGCGGCGCTGTCGAGCACCCGCGAGCCGTCACCCGAACCGGTTCCGGCCCAGATTCCGTCTCGAACACGGTTGTGGTTGCCGTACCTTCCGTTGCTGCTGGCCGCCGCCGTCGGCCTACAGCAGGAGCTGCCCAGCCTGGGCTCCGGGCCGATTCCCGCTGCGATCATCGTCCTGGTGATCGCCTTGCTGGCACGGCAGTTCATCGTCTTGGCCGAGAACCGACGGTTGTTGCTCACCGTGGCCCGGCAGGCCTTCCGCGACCGACTGACCGGACTGGCGAACCGTGCCTTGTTTCTCGACCGGCTCGACCAAGCAGTGCAGCGCCAGCGCCGGGAACTCACCCCGATCGTGGTGCTCTGTGTGGATCTCGACGATTTCAAAACTGTCAACGACAGCCTCGGCCATCCCGCCGGGGACGAGCTGTTGATCCGCGTCGCCGAACGGCTCACCGGGTGCATGCGGAGCACCGACACCGTCGCCCGGCTCGGAGGCGACGAGTTCGCGGCACTGGTCGAAGGCAGCGTCCAAGATGCCCTGTCGGCCGCGGATCGGGTACTGGAGGCATTCACCCCGCCGTTCATCATCGACGGTGTCGTGCTCTCCATCCGCCCCAGCATCGGGCTCACCATTTCCACTGTCGCCGGCGCGACGACCGAGAGCCTGCTCAAACAGGCAGATCTGGCAATGTATGCGGCCAAGCGCTGCGGTGGTGGTTGCCTGCGCAGTTACGTGCCGGACCCGGCCGACTCCGACGCGAAGGACGCGCTGACCTGCGACGACAATCCGACTCACAGCCTCGGACCCGGGGAAGCCACGAACACACCGCGACACGCACGGCCCGTGACGGATCAGGTTGTAGCCGGAGGGGACGTCGTGTCGGTGCCGAGGTCTGCACACAACCGACACCGACCGGCTCGGGTGAGCTGGGTGTCGCCATCCGATCGGGCGCGGCGTGGCGTCATGGCGGGGCTGGGGATTCTGCTGATCGGTGTGGTCCTGTTCGGGATCGTGCTGGGGGCAGGTGATCAAGCGGGTTGGATCGTGCTGCACGGAGTGCTCTACAACGGACTGGCTTTGTCGGCCGCCTTTCTGGTTGCGGCTCGCGCGTGGTGTATTCCGACCGAGCGGCGGGCGTGGTGGCTGATCGCGCTGGGAATGACCAGCTGGTGTGTGGGCGATGTCGTGTCGATGTCGTGGCTGCCTGACGGCCAGTCACCATCGGTGGCCGATCTGCTGAAACTGGCGTTCTACCCACTTGTGTACGCCGGGTTGGTGGTGCTCCTGCGCTCGCGAGCGCGGCGGTTGCCGACCGAGATCTGGTTGGACGCCATCACCGCAGGGTTGACGCTGGCGGCGCTGGCAACGGCCGTCGCATTCGGTCCGATCGACTCGGCCGCCGAAAGATCACCCGCGGCGGTGATCGTCGGGTTGGCCTACCCGGTGGGAGACGTGCTGCTGTTGGCACTCGCGGTCGGGGCACTCGCGGTGCTGGGGTGGCGGGCCGAGCCGCGGTGGGTGCTGCTGGTCGCGGGGTTCGTGCTGTTCGCGGTGGCCGACACTGTCAACCTGTTCCGCACTGCTGCCGGTCACGTGGAGGTCACGTGGATCGACGCGCTCCCGTACGCCGCCGCGATGCTCGTGGCCGTGGCCAGTTGGCGAGCCCCCGGCCGACGACAGTCCGGTCAGCTACCGGGACTGGGTATCTGGGTACCCCCACTGGTGTGCACCGCCGCTTCGGTGGGGCTGCTGGTCCTCGACCACGATGCACGGTTGCCGGGGCTCGCGGTGGTGCTCGCCGCGCTCAGCCTCGTCACGGTCGCAGCCCGATTCGCGGTGACGTTCCGGGAAGTCGTCGTCCTGGCCGACAGCCACCGCCAGGCGAGCACCGATGACCTCACCGACCTGGCCAATCGTCGGGCGATCATGGCGGCGCTGACGGCAGCATACTTCGACCAGGCGGCACAGCCTGGGACGGGGCAGGGGCCGGGGCCGGGCCTGCTGCTGATGGATGTGGACCGCTTCAAGGAGATCAACGACTCGTTCGGACGTAACGTGGGCGATCAATTGCTGTGCCAGATTGCCGACCGGCTGGCCAGATCCGTGCGACCGGGTGATCTGGCGGCACGCCTCGACGGAGACGCCTTCGCGGTCCTGCTGCCGGCAGGAATCGACCTCACGGACGCCCGGGCACTGGCCGGTCAGCTCCTCGAGGCAGTAAACGAGCCTTTCGACCTCGACGAGGTCACGGTGCGCGTCGAGGCGCGGATCGGGATCGCCCTCTGCCCCCAACACTGCACAAACCCTCAGGATCTGCTGCAGTGCGCCGGAGTGGCTGTGTATCGCGCCAAGTCCACCCGCCGCACGATCGCGGTGTACGATACCGCCGAGTACCAGCGCAGCATCGAGGAGAGACAGACCATCGACGAGCTGCGCACGGCGATCGATGGTGGCGAGCTCACGTGCTACTACCAGCCGAAGGTCAGTGCCTGCGACGACCAGGTGCACGGCGTCGAGGCTCTCGTTCGGTGGGAGCATCCCCTCCGCGGCTTACTCCTACCCGATCAATTCCTTCCTCAGGCCGAACAGTCAGGATTGATGCGTCCACTGACAGCGAGAGTGCTGGAGCTTGCGCTGGGTCAGGCGCGGAGCTGGCTCGATCACGGTATATCGCTGACCGTCGCAGTGAACCTGTCGGTCACGAATCTGCTCGACGCAGACCTGGTCGCGGAGATCGACCGACTCCTGGACGACCTTCGGTTACCCGCCGACACGTTGATCCTCGAGATCACCGAAAGCGTCCTGATGACCGACTATCGGCGCGCCAGAAGGGTGGTCGAGGCGCTGCAGGGTCTGGGAATCGGATTGTCGATCGACGACTACGGCACCGGCTGGTCCTCTCTTGCCTATCTGCAGGACCTCGCCGTCGATGAGCTGAAACTCGACCGGGTCTTCGTCGCCCGCCTCGCCAGCGACCCTCGATCCGTCGCGATCGTCCGATCGACCGTGGAGCTCGCACACAGCCTGGGCGCGTCTCTGGTCGCGGAAGGCGTCGAAGACGAACACACCCTGCGTGCCTTGCGTCGATACGGCTGCGACGTCACCCAGGGGCATTACCACGGCCGCCCGCTGCCCCCCGACCAGCTCGACCTTCGGTTGCTCGGCCGACACCGTTGATGCATACGCGGTGTCAGGTGCGCGGGATCGGGAGGCTCTACGTGAACAGGCCCTGACCCCAGTACTGCCCCTCGGCGAGGCCGGGCGGGCAGGCGAAGAGGGCGGACCCGACGTGCTGGATGTACTCGTTCATCGCGTCGGTCCTGGACAGGTTGAGCTGCATCGGCACGAACTGTTCCTGCGGGTTGCGGCAGTAGGCGATGAAGAAGAGTCCGGCGTCGAGGTGGCCGAAGCCATCGGAGCCGTCGGTGAAGTTGTATCCGCGACGCAGGATCTGGATGCCGCCGAGTTCCTGAGCGGACGCCAGTCGCACGTGCGCGTCGACGTCGATCACCGGGTCGTGACCCTTCTTGGAATCGAGGTCGAGTTCGTCGAATTCCGCCTTGCCGCTCAGGGGAGCGCCAGTGCCCTTGGACCGTCCGATCACGCGTTCCTGCTCGCCGAGCACGGTGCGGTCCCACTGCTCGATGAGCATGCGGATCCGCCGCGCCACGAGGTATGCGCCGCCGCCCATCCACGCCTGGTCGTCGCCGGAGCCCACCCAGACGTGCTGGTCGAGGACGCCGGGTTCCTCGGCCTTGATGTTGTTCGTTCCGTCCTTGAACCCGAACAGGTTTCGCGGCGTGTCCTGAGTGGTCGAGGTCGACGAGGTGCGGCCGAACCCCAGCTGCGACCACCGGACCGAGGCCGTGCCGAACGCGACGCGCGCCAGGTTGCGGATGGCGTGCACGGCCACCTGCGGGTCGTTGGCACACGCCTGGATCGCGATGTCGCCGCCGCTGCGCGCCGGGTCCAGGTTGTCCGCCCGGAAGTGCGGAAGGTCGACGAGCGCGGCAGGCTTCTTGGCCGCGAAGCCGAACCGGTCGTCGAACAGTGAGGGCCCGAACCCGATGGTGAGGGTCAGCTGGGACGCCGGCAGGCCGAGCGCCTCCCCGGTGTCGCTGGGCGGAACGTAGATGCCGTCGCCGATGGCACCGTCCGGGGTGGCCTCCTCGCCGGCGGTCATCCGCTCGGCCATCACGGTCCACTTCTTCAGCAGCGCTTCGAGCTCCTCACGGGACTTCGTGGTGACGTCGAACGCCACGAAGTGCATCCGGTCCTGCGCGGGCGTCACGATGCCCGCCTGGTGTTCGCCCCGGAAGGCGACGACGTCGGCGTGCGAGAGCGGGGGTTCGGCGGCGGTGGCGCGCCCGACCAGTGCACCGGCGCCGGCGAGGGCGGCTCCCGCCCCGACGGCGCCGAACAGACGTCGTCGGGACATTCCCTTGCGCTCGTCCACCGAGGTGGTCGTGTCGGTCGTACCGGTTGGATCAGTCATGATTATGCGCCTGCTACCACGCCTTGAACCTGGCTGACCTCGGCCGAGAGGGCGTCGATCTTGCGCGAGAGTTCTTGGCGCTGTTGTTCGTTGACAGTGTCGTAGAAGACGAACCCGTCACCCTGGCGGTATTGAGCGAGTTCGGCATCGAGGTCCGCGAAACGCTGGGTGATGTTCGCGGCCAATTCGGGATTGCGTTCGTCGATGATCGGCTGCAGTGCGGCGACCGCGGCCTGCGAGCCGTCGACGTTGGCCTGGAAGTCCCACAGGTCGGTGTGCGAGAAGATGTCTTCCTCACCGGTGATCTTCGACGTGGAGATCTCGTCGAGCAGCCCCTGCGCGTCGCCGGCGATCTTGGTGGGGTCGATCGTGTAGTCCTCGGCGTTCACCTGGTCGGCGAGGTACTGGACGTCGACGACGAGTTGGTCGGCGATCGCGTTGGTGTCGGGTTGGGGACCGGTGACCCACAGATCCTTCTCGAGCCGGTGGAAGCCCGTCCATTCCTGCCCGGGTTCGAGGTCGGCCTCCCGCAGGTCGAGCTTGGGGTCGAGTTCGCCGAAGCTCTCCGCCTCGGGCTCGATGCGCTCGTAGTAGGTGCGGGAGACGGGGAAGAGGGCCTTGGCCTGCTCGACGTTGCCCGCCTTGACGGCGTCGACGAACTGCTGCGTCGTGTCCTGCAGGGCGACGACCTGGCTGCGGATGTAGCGGCGGTAGCCGTCGGCGGCCTCGGCGAGCTGTCCGCTCTCGTCGGACGCGCTCATCGAGTCGCCGGTGACGGTGAAGTCCTGACGGATGCCGTTGCCGACCATGCCGGGCTTGCACGCGAGCTGGTAGGTGCCTGCGTCGGGCAGCGACACGATGAGCTGGCGGGTGAGCCCGGGACCGATGTTCTCGACCTCACCCATCGCACGGTCGCCCTCGGCGAATACGTAGAACTCGGTGACCTTGCTGCCGTTGTTCGTGACTTGGAACGTGCTGTTCCCGGTGGTTCCGGAGTCGGCGCTGACGTCACACGTGTCGTCGTTCGCGGTGACGGTGATGTCGTCGGTGCTCGCGGTCGACTTCTCGGTGCAGCCTGCGAGCGCCAGCGGCAGCAGGGCGGCCGAGGCGAGGGCGAAGGTGGTTCGGCGCGTGGTCTTCATGGGCGGAAGGTGCCTTTCATGAAACGGTCTCGTCGGGGGTGGGGGAGGCGGTGCGCTCGGGTGCCGTATCGGTTGCAGGAGCCGCGGGGGCCGGTGTGGGTGCGGAAACGGGCCGGAGGAACAGGAACAGGACCACGACGACGTACACGACCCAGGCGACGGCCTGCAGGACCGTCGGGTCGGGCCGGAAGTTGAAGATCCCGGCCAGGACGGTGCCGTACCAGCTGGACGCGTCGTAGCCGTCCGAGATGTCGAAGGCGAGTGCCGAGCCGCCGGGCAGGACGCCGCCGATCTGCAGGGCATGGATGCCGTAGCCGAGGATTCCGGCGGCGACGATGATCAGGAAGATGCCGGTGTACTTGAAGAATTTCGCGAAGTCGAGCCGGACGGCGCCGAAGTACAACAGGACCGTCACTATCGCGGCGGCGACGATACCGAGCAGGAGGCCGACGAGAGGCCAGGCGCTACCCGCTGTGTTCTCGGCGTACCCGACCATCAGGAGCGCCGTCTCGACGCCTTCCCGGCCGACGGCGAAGAACGCGAGGGTGAGCACCGCGATGGGCCCCGCGACCAATGCTTTCTCCATGCCCGCCTTGAGATCGTGGGAGATGGTCCGCGCGGCCTTGCGCATCCACAGCACCATGACGGTGACGATCGCGACCGCGACGAGGGACGCGACGCCGGCGATGACCTCCGCGGTGAGTCCGGTGACGGTGGACGTTCCGTAGTGGATGACGAGGAAGATCGCGGCCACCATCGCGACGGCGATGCCGACGCCGAGCCAGACCCACTTGAGTGCGTCCTTGCGCTCCGCTTTCACGAGGAACGCGGCAAGGATCATGACGACGATGCCTGCCTCGAGGCCCTCGCGCAGACCGATCAATCCACTGCCGAACAGCTGTGTGGCGATCGACGGCGCGGTCCCTGCGGCGAGGACGGACATGCACACTCCTGGGCGAGGCGGGGTCGAGCCGAGTGGTCCGCAAGGTTGGGTAGGCAACCTTGCGATAGGCAAGGCGAACCTTAGGCCTGTGGAAAACATACACCGCGCCTCCTTGTCCGAAGAAGCCCTCACCAGCACTTTTACAACCCTTTACCTTTGGTGTGTTGTCACGCCGTGACCCGGCTCGGTGTGGGAGCGGTCTCGGGTGGCCGGGATCGACGAGTTTCGTGTGGATGATGGAGACGTGAACCGATATCCCGTGCGTCCGAAACGTCGTTCCCGATGGCCCGGACCGCTGTTCGCTCTTCTCGCGGCGACGGTGGTCGTGGTTCTCGCCTACGGCGCATGCTCGCGGGAGCAGCAACCGAGGATCGCGATTCCGGAAGGCATCCCACCCGGGCCCGGCGCGGCGACCCCGCCGATCGACATCAACGCACCCGGGCGTTCGGCGGATCAGCTGCACGGATGGTCTGCCGGGCTGGCCGACTCGATCGGCGTCGGGAGTACCGCGCTCGAGGCGTACGGCTACGCGGCGACGGTGATGGCCGAGACGAAGCCGGAATGCGGAATCGGGTGGACCACCCTCGCCGGAATCGCGAGTGTGGAGAGCCGGCACGGCACCCACGCCGGTTCGGCGGTCGGGCCCACCGGTCAGGTGACGCCCGAGATCCGGGGCATCCCCCTCGACGGGGGACCCGGTGTCGCCGAAATCCCCGACACCGACGGCGGGGCGATGGACGGCGACCCGGTGCACGACCGCGCGATGGGTCCCCTGCAGTTCATTCCCGAGACCTGGAAGCGGTGGGGGGTCGACGCCAACGGTGACGGCGTGGCCGACGCCGACAACATCGACGACGCAGCGCTGACCGCCGCCCGCTACCTCTGCGAGCGGGGCGGCGACCTCACCGCTGCGGAGGGCTGGCAGTCGGCGCTGATGGCCTACAACCTGTCGGGCGAGTACCTCACGCTGGTACGCGACCGTGCGTCCGCCTACTCGGTCGGAGTGCGCCCGTAATCCTTCCGCCGCCGGTTCGTGACGTGATCGACGCCACATCGGTAGGTGTCGCGCGGGCGGCTCGCCGTCCGCGGGGCGCGCCATCCCGCGCCGGTTTCGGTGTGCCGTTACGCTGTGTGCTGGCACGATCTGGTGTCCCTGGCACGATCGGACCGGTCGGTGCACAGTGCGAAGCCCATATAAGGAGAATCAGCAAGTGGCCATCATTGAGCAGGTCGGAGCCCGTGAGATCCTCGATTCCCGTGGTAACCCCACGGT
>NZ_JBFUGT010000269.1:0-8943 GCF_056402775.1 Rhodococcus sp. P3_B8 | reverse complement strand
CTCTGGGGCACTCCACCCGCACCCGACGGTGCCCCAGAGCGCCCACCCCACCACCCCGAGACGGTTCCTCGAGCTCCTGCGGACTGCGTCGAGCGACCTACTCGAAAAGTAGTAAGGAAGCGTAAATGGCCACCGAAGCAACGGAAACTAAACCGGCAATTCTGACGCAGGCTGGTGCTGCGACAGGCCGGCTCGCCGGTGTCAATCACCTGCAACTCATCGTCAGTGACATGGACGCCAGTGTCCGGTTCTACCGCGACATTCTGGGGTTGACCGTTGTTCGCACCACCGCCGACTACCCGGCGCCCGGACGCGGATACCAGATCCTGAAAAACACCTTCCTGGACATGGGGAACGGGAACTTACTGTCGCTCATTGTGGTGGGTGGACCCGGTATCAGCGATGCACCCACCACCGCAGAGCCCTCGGTCAGTGCCGAATGGTTGTGGCCCGGTGTTCCGGAAAACCAATGGACTCCGCGGAAGTTCGATCATGTGGCCTTCAACGTCGACAGCCACGAAGACATGGTGTGGTTCCAGGACCACCTCCAAGCCTGTGGTGTCAAGACGAGCAAGATCATCGCCCGTGACTACGAGGCCTGGGTGGAGTCCCTCTACTTTTACGACCCGGACGGGATCCCCCTCGAGATTGCAACCTTCGACAAAGACAACCCGAAGTGGGAATCACATCAACCGACGGACTGGTTCCGCGATCCCAACCCTGTCCCCGCTCTCCGCGTAAACCCCTCGTGACAGCGACAAGGAGCGCAGGCGACAGTAGCTCGACGCGGTCGTTCGATTTGCTGGTATACGGCGGGGCGGCCGGTACACGTGATCCGCGGAACGCAGACCTAGCCGCTGCGGAGTCCGCTGCGCGGGCGTTCCTGGACGCGCTCGGGATCGATACCGACACCAGCGGGGTACGAAATACACCCGGCAGGATGGCACGGGCTTACCTTGATCTCTTCACCCCGAACTCCTTCGAGTTGACGACCTTTCCGAACGATGAAGGGTATGACGAGTTGGTGGTGGCCAAATCCATTCCGGTTCGTTCGGTGTGTGAACACCACCTGTTGCCGTTCAGTGGTGTCGCGCATGTGGGATACCTGCCGGGTGAACGCGTCCTCGGCCTGTCGAAACTTGCCCGGATCGTCGACTTCTTCGCCCGCCGGCCACAGGTGCAAGAGCGACTCACGAAGCAAGTCGCGGATTGCTTGACAACAAGACTCGGGCCGAAGGGTGTGGGGGTCGTGATCGAAGCCGAGCACAGCTGTATGTCGATGCGCGGTATACGCGCCATCGGCTCTACCACCGTCACCTCAGCGCTGTCGGGATCGTTGCGCGACGATCCGCGATCACGCCAGGAATTCTTCGCCCTGACAGGGGTCTAGAGCCACGACGGATACCTGCGATTTGGTGAAAGCTGTGGAAAAAATGCGTAAGCGCGGCTGAACATACGCGTGATCTCAACCATGGCCGGTTCATCGTCAAAACAACAAGGTCTTGCCCGTCGCGTCTCACCGAGATCCTCGAAGGTCGGCGCGCCGAGGTGGAACAGTACAACCCAGGGGTATCTATGCTAGTTGAGTCGGATCGAGGCAGGCAGAAACGCGGATTCGGTGGCGTTGACGTCGCTGAACTATTACTGAGAACGACTATCGGGGCGACCATGGTCGCACACGGAGTAAAACACGCTCGCTCGCTCGACGGCACGACGCGTTGGTTCGAATCGATCGGATTCCGCGATCCCAAGTTTCAGGCAGCCACCAGTGCCGGCGTCGAAATCCTCTCGGGAAGCGCCCTCATCGCGGGGAGCATGACCCCAGTGGCAGCGGCAGCGGTGATCGGCACGATGGGTGTGGCGATCCGAACCGTGCACGCCCCCAATGGTTTTTTCATCACGGCCGAGGGGTATGAGTACGCAGGGGGCCTTGCCGCCGGATGCGTGGCGCTCGTCAGTCTCCCCGCGGGCATGCTCAGTCTTGATCGTCGTCTCCGGCTCGGACGATTCCGCGGTGGCAAAGCGGCGTTGGCCACCTTGATCGCGGGCGCGACAGCGGCGGCCAGCCACACATCCGTGTTCTGGAACAGTCCCCGACGTACCCCGCGAGACGCTCAACCGCCAACGCCCGATCTCACAACGGTCGAGCCGGGCGATCAAGTCGGCTGAGCCCGGCGACCCAAACCCTGAGGAAGGAACCCGATGGCCCTGCTGACCACCAGCGATCAGCTTCCCGCCTACAACCTGACCGCCGTCACCGGCCGCCACCTCTCGACGGTCGACGCCCAACGGCCCGACAACTACTTCACCACCCTCACCAGCGACGACTACCCCGGAAAGTGGCGCGTGAAAATTCTCCGAGTGCTCGGCGCCCTGCAGTCCGACCAGCAGTGCGCCTGCAACTGGAAGAAGGGCGACCCCACCCTCTCCCCGGGCGCACTCCTGAGTGCGAGCGTCTGATGATGACCGGCCGAGAAATCGCGGCGATTGCCCATGCCCTTGCGAGAACCGCGGGTGTCATCATGGCGCGACGAGTCGTCCCATACGCATCCGAGTCGCTATCAGCGGGAATGACGTTCCTGTCAGGGACACCACGGTCAGGCATCACCGGGAAAGCAATGGACCGGAATCGGTTCCTCGCGGATCTTCGCGACGTGCCTGCGATGGGCATCGATGAATTGATGACGCAGTACGCGAAGCTCTCCCCTGTGGACGCTCCTACTGATGTCATGTTCTGGGAGTTGGTCAACGCCCGCAGTGCGTTGAGAAAATTCATCGTTGCCGCGGCGTGTCGCGAAGATCGATTGATCGAGGTCAGTCAGCGTCTCCTGTCGGTAGAACTGTCGGCACGGACGGACACCGCGCAACGTCAGCGGTGATGAGCCATCGACGGTGACCGCGGACAGTGCTACAGCACGTCGACTACCGGATCAGCCAAAAAAATTCGTGATTTCGGAACGAGCCGACGATGACCGTATATGACTGCCACTCCCCCGAGATCAGGAAGACCGGCCTCTTCCACGCCGGTGACGCGCTCCGATCGGGTCGCCTGGTCGTATTTCCCACCGACACCCTATACGCGGTCGGTTCAGACGCCTTCAACCGAGAGGCCGTGCACGCGTTGTTGTCTGCGAAACAACGCAGTGGTGACAAGCCCGCCTCCGTCCTGGTCGGTAGCCCGGCATCTCTGGACGACCTGGTGGCGTCCGTGCCGTTGCCGGCGCACCATCTGATCCAAGCATTCTGGCCCGGCGCTCTGTCGTTGGTCCTGCGGGCCGCGCCGCATCTGACCTGCGACCTCGGGCGGACACGGGGAACAATAATGGTCCGGATGCCCCTGCATCCGGTCGCCCTCGAACTGCTCGAGGCAGGCCCGATCGCGCAGTCGAGCGCCAACCAGACGGGACGTCCGCCGGCGACCACTGTCGAGCAGGCTCGCAGATATCTCGGCGCGGCCGTCAGCGTCTATCTCGACGGCGGCATGACCGGTGATCTACCCTCCACCATCGTGGATCTCTCCACCTCGAGACAGCCGGTAATCCTCCGGGAGGGGGCTATCTCGAGCGCTGAGATCAGCGACGTCCTGGCACTATCCCTCTCCACGGGGCGCGCTACAGGGCAACATGATCGCCACCCCCGCCATTCTCGTCCTTGACTTGCCAGGCACAATGCCGACGCAGCAAACTTCGGCCAACGGCGAGCGGTGGACCAGCCCCCGTGCTCCCTTCCTTCGCCTCGAGTTCACTCACTGCACGACATGTGCGCAGCGGAGCGTCCTCAGGTCATTGGAGGCCCTGACTTAGCTCACTGGAACGGCACTACGTCCTTACCGCGGGCGGCATCAACATAATCCTGCCGAAGGGGATAGAACGCCTCGACGAACACAGCACCTTCCCAGCCGACCATCAGACCGTGTCGAACCTCGCCTGGCACCACGTAGCTGGACAACTCGGTCAATTGCACCTCACCGGTATCGAGCAATAGCGTCGCGGTGCCGTGGAGGAGCAACCCGATCTGTTCCTGGGGATGCGAGTGGACGGGCACAACCGTACCGGGCTCGAAGGTCACATAGGTCAATTGCATATGTGAGCCGAAGACAGCACGTCCATCCATACCTTGCACGGGCTTGAAACCAGTCATTCCTTTTACGTCGAACACGTCGGCATGCACTTTTCAACCAACTTCCAGCACGATCTTGCCGAGCATTTCATTACCGGACATCAATTGATATGCCTGCTCCGCTTCGTTCCATGGCAGGACTCGCGCGATGACCGGGCGGAGCGATTCGTGGATATCGCGGTGGGCGGCATCCGGGCGAAATGGTGCAATATCTCGCCGCAGCGCGTGCACGATCTCGGCCTTTTCCTGGGTAGTCCTGGTGCGGAACGTCACGCCGACCAACTCGAGCCGTTTGAACGCGAGCGCCTCCATATCGAGAAGCCCCTCGGCTCCCCCCAGGCGCCCGACCCCTACGATCCGGCCCTTCACCGCCGCGGCCTGGATGTTCATCGAAAGGTAGCTTCCACCCACATGATCGAGAACGATATCGATACCGCTGCCTTGGGTGACCTCCGATGCACGCGCGGCGAAGTCGGTCGAACCGGTGTTGATCACTTCGTCGACGCCAAGGGCGTCAAGTAGCGCGCTGCCTCGGTCCGAACGCGTGGTACCGACAATGAGTCCGGCTCCGAAGTAGCGCGCCAGCTGGACTGCCTGCATGCCCACACCCGATGTCGCCGCGTGGATCGCAACCGATTCGCCGTCGGCCATTCGCGCGGTGGTCACCAGCGCGTTGTGGGCTGTCATGAAGCCAAGTACCGCCGCAGCTCCTTCGATGTAGCTCCAGTTCGTCGGAATCGGGATGAGCATCGAGGCATCCACGACGATCTCTTGCGCCAGACCGCCGGCCACCATCGCCATCACGCGGTCTCCTCTCGCGTAATCGGTTACACCGGGACCGACTTCGACGATCTCGCCTGCCGCGTCGAGCCCCACCACCTGCGCCTGCGGTACACCACCGATGGAGGTATGCGTTCCGGCGAGCTGGGCCAGGTCGGCGCGGTTCACGGAAGCCGCACGCACTGCGACGCGTACCTGCTTGTCTCCGAGCTCGGCGGGGGCCACATCGACCAGTGCGAGTCCAGGACTACTCGATTGTCGAGCGATTACCATTGCCTTCATTTCTTCACCACTTTTATATAGTCGAATTCGAAATCGGTGATGGCCTACACTTCTACTACGAATAAATCTGTTCGAGGAAATACTTCCGGGGACCACTGTTACCGAATTCGATACCTTGAATAACCCGAGGTTTGTGTGATCGAAAAATTCCGGAATAGTCGTGGATGCTTCCCGAGTCACGAGCCGCGCCGTTGCGGAGCATATGACACTGCGCTGATTTTATCCATGCTCGTGGTCAGGGACTATTTAGGCATTCCACGAGCAATAGGCCGGATCCGTCGAGCCCCGACGTGGCAACAAGACCGTAGGTTCCGCCTGTGTCCTCCAGCGCGCTGAGCATGGTTGTCAAACACCGGATGCCTTCGATTTCGGCCAGATAACCCAAGGCCAACGCTCCGCCCCTCGGATTGAGCATGTACGTGTTGAGTCCGAACTCCTCGAGCCAGATCAGCGGTGTCACCGCCACCTCTTCCGGAACTTCGAATTGATCGATCCGGTTGAGTGGTACCCCCATGGACCGAAGATACGAGCGCACCGACTCGAGGTGGGAGACGGATACACCCGTGAGTGGCGTGTCGAACAACGTCTCGGCTCCTACCAGGCGCCCGCGGGGGTGGAGTCCCAGTTCGTCGGCGCGTCTGGCGCCGGTGAGCACCAGTGCGCCAGCGCCTCTCGCGGAATGAGCTCTGTGAAGGGATAGCTGACAATCGTGACTCGCTCCACCATTCGAAACCGGCAAAGCGGCTGGCATGGGGGCAAGGCGATGGGCGCCGGCCGGCTCGCACACCTGCCTGAGCTCATCGCTCGCGATGAACTCGGTCATCTCGTGATCGAGGTGGAGTTCGAGGGGGATGATCTCGCGTCGAAAATCGCCGGACAGTGCGCATTCGCGGGCGCGGCGGTACGACGCCGATACGTATTCGCTTTGGTTCTCTTGCGTGACGCGCCGCAGGTCCGCTTTCTGCGGCGTCGGGCGATCAGTGGACGCCCCCGTCTCGTGGCGAGAATGCCCGTTGGTCGCCCCCACGACCAACACGATCCGTCGCGGCTCGTCTTTGATCGCATCGCTGGCCAATTTCATTGCAGCGGCTGTTGATATCGACTCATGCAGATCGATCTGGTGGAATACTGTTCGCCACGATTCGGCATGGCGGCGCGACGCCGCCTCATCGCCCACCGTCACGACGGTGGTGATCTCGTCCTCATCGATCTTGGCTCGTTGCAGTAGGCCGTTGACAGTGACGTCCAACAGCTTTTCCGCCGCAAGCTCACAGTGGATTCTGCCGTACAACTGCCGCTGGGTCAGCGGTGATCGCACTGCCTCCACGATTACGACTTCGTTGGTCATCGGTATTACCTCGAACTCCACACTCTGATATTCAACGGTGCATTGAAGGTCCGCCGGATGGCTGAACCAGTTCCGACGTCGAGTCCGCGGTCAGTGCTTCGTCGACAGTCCTACGGAAGTCCCCCACCGATTTGCGGATAAAGGAAAAGACCCCACCATGGACGATCAACTGCGCTCCCAGTGCAACCTCGTCGGCAATGAGATGGGGGTTCGACTGGAACACGCCGTATGCGATTCCACGTTCGGCGCAGAGTGAGCGCACCCGTTCCTGCGCCTCGAGCACAAGGCGGTGTCGCGAATCTCCGGGCACGCCATAGAGTTGGGCAAGGTCCCCGTGCCCAACCAAAGCCAGCCCGACGCCAGGAAGGAGAAGCTCGTCCAACGCCTCGACCGCTTCGGGGGTTTCGATAATCAATGCGATCAGCAGATTCTCGTTGGCCCAGCGCATGGCGTCTGTCGCGCTGGTGACCTCCTGATAGTTCACCCCCGCTCCGCCGACCAAGGCGATGCCACGTCGACCGCCTGGGTGATAGAACGCCAGGTCGATAAGGTGCTCGACCTCGGACGGATGCCGCACATGCGGAATCAGTAAGGACTGACATCCACCATCCAGCAGACGGGTGATCCAGGCATAATCGATTTGAGGTGGCCTGACCAACGGAGTGATTCCCGCCGCGTGGGCGTGTGCGACCAAGTCGAAGACCGTCTCGGTGTTGTGGAGATTGTGTTCTTGGTCGATGAATACGGTGTCCGCGCCCGCAGCGGCCATTGTGTACACCATGCCAGGGTCGCGCGCTTCATTTATACTGCAGCCCAGTGCGATTCGACCATCTCGTAAGATGCCCAATAGGTGGTTACGTCTCAGGATCATGGTGACAGTTCTCCTCGCTCTCGGACGGCGAGCAGCAGTCGCCGATCAACGCACGGATAAACACAATTCCCGCTGGGGCTGGCACGGGCCGACGTTCCGGTGGTGGGGTGGGCGCTCTGGGGCACCGTCGGGTGCGGGTGGAGTGCCCCAGAGCGCCCGGCTCTTCTTGGTGGTGCGGGGTGTGGTTAGCCAGTCACGCCGGCGACGGTTTGGCTCGGGTTGACACCCTGCTTCTCCATGGCCTTGCCGTAGAGGCGGGCGGCGTTGTCCCACAGGACAGCGCGGCGGACCTCTTCGGGCTGGCGGCCGAGGACGAGTTCGATGTTTTCCTCGAGAGTGGGCCGGTGGAAGCTGGTGGGGTGGGGGAAGTCGGTCTCGAACATCAGCGGCTTGAGCGAGAGCGTTTCGATGTGGTAGTCGTCGAGCTGTTCGAACCAGAAGTTCAGCGATACCTGCCGTTTGAAGAAGTCGCTGGGCAGCATGTCACCGAACTCGGGGTGCGAGCGGAACACGCCGTTCTTCTGGAATCGTTTGTCAAGGGCGTCGAGAACGAAGGGGGCCCAGCCGATTCCGCTTTCCACGGAGACGAACTGCAGGGTCGGGAACCGGGCGAGGATTCCGGACACGAGCAGGTCGCTGACGATGACGGCGTTGGCGAGGTAGATGTGGGGTCCGTCGGCGGCGACTCGAACACCGCCGACCAGCCCGTCGTCGTCGTCGTGCTTGAGCATCTCGCGGAAGTCGCCGCTGGCGGTGTGGAAGCTGACCGACAGGCCCGCCTCCTCGCATGCCTTCCACAGCGGATCCCACTTACGGCTGCCCAGGGGCGCCTGACCGTGCTCGTGCGGTGCACCGGTGGTCACGATGCCGCCGAAGCCGGAGTCCGCGAGGCGTTCGATCTCCGCGACCGACGCCGCGACATCCCAGTACGGGATCACCATCATGGGGATGAACCGGCCCGGGTACTTGGCCACCCATTCGAGCTGGAAGTCGTTGTAGGCGGCCAGGTGCGCAATCGCCAGGTTCCGGTTCGGGTGCTGCACGAACGGCTTCCAGTCGAATCCGGCGAGGTTCGGGTACAGCACCTGCATCTCGAAGCCCTGGTCGTCCATGAACTTCACGCGCTCGTCGACGTCGTAGGTGGCCGGATGGGCTTCGTCGAGGCGGGTGGGGCCGCTACCGTCGTGCAGTTCGGAGTTGAAGTTCTTCCAGTTCCAGTTCGCCCACGTCCACGCGCCCTTGAGCGGTTGATCGCCGAAGAACCACAGATCCGACTGACTCTTCTCATCCCACTTGACGTGCAGAACGTCCGTGCCCCATGCCTTCGGCAGGCGCTCGGTCCACAGATCCGCCGGCTCGATGAGGTGGGTATCAGTGTCGATAACCCGGTACTTACTCATAGCACCACAATCCTTTCCTGACTCAGTAAGAGTTCCTGTAGATGATCTACAGCAACTAGGGTCTGTGTCAACCATCACTTTCCGTCGCACGCCCACCCGCCACGTGAAACGCCTGCTCAGCACCCATGCACAGGAACACAGAC
>NZ_JBFUGT010000268.1:0-8970 GCF_056402775.1 Rhodococcus sp. P3_B8 | reverse complement strand
GGTGAGGGTGTCGGTGGGGTGGAGGGTGATGCGGACGGGGATGGTGTTGATGAAGAGTCCGATCATGGTTTCGATGCCGGGGATGTGGGGTGGGCGTCCGGAGACGGTGGTGCCGAAGGTGATGTCGGTGGTGCCGGTGTGGGTGGCGAGGACGAGGGCCCAGGCGGTGTCGATGATGGTGTGGAGGGTGAGGTCGTGGGTGCGGGCCACGGTCCGCAACGCATCCGTCTCCGCGGCCGTCAGTGCCACCACGCGCTCCGCGCAGGGACCCGCAACCCGGTGAGGATCGAGACCCGGTGCGAGCCGTGTAGCGTCCTCGACACCCTCGAGCGCACGACCCCACGCGGCGACGGACGCCGAGACGTCGCGTGTGYCCAGCCATTCGAGGAAATCACGGTACGGCGGCACCGGCGCAAGAGCATCGGGATCGGCGTGGTGCTCATAGAGCTCGAGGAGTTCGTGCAGCAGTAGTGGGGTGGACCAGCCGTCGAGTACCAGATGATGGTTGGTGAGCACCAGGTGGTGGTCGTCGGGGCCGGTCGTCACGAGGGTGAATCGCAGGAGAGGCGGCTCGGCCGGGTCGAACGGCGCGGCGCGGTCCGCGCTGACGATGTCGCCGAGTTCTTCGGCGGGACGGTGTGCGGTGGTGACGTCGTGGTGCGCCCAGGCGAGAGCAGTGGTCGTGACGACCTGTACCGGTGTGCCGTCCGCCGTGTGAGTGAAGGCCGTGCCCAGGTTCGGATGACGACCGAGCAAGGCTGCCACGGCGTCGCGGAGACGGTCGGCGTCGAGGGGTCCGTCGATGTCGAGGACGAGTTGGACGACGTACGCGTCGGCAGCGGGGCCGCCGAGTTCGGCGTGGAAGAGAAGACCGGCCTGCAAGGGGGTGAGGGGCCAGACGTCGGTGAGGGTGGGGTAGTGCTGGTGGAGTGCGTCGAGGGCGGGTTGGTCGAGGTGGACGAGGTCGAGGTCGCTGGGGGTGAGCCGCCCGGCTCCGGGTCGGCTGATGTGGTCGGCGAGGGCGGTGAGCGCTTCGGTCCACAGCTCGGCGATGTCGTCGACATCGGTCGCGGCAAGGACACCGGCGGCGTAGGACCACGTCGCCGTCAGCCGTGCAACGCCCTCCGTGACGACCGTCGCGGCATCGATTGTCAGGACGGCGGCAGCGGCAAGGTCCGAGTCGGGTCGTCGGCCGAGATCCACATCCGTCACAGGCATCCAGCCCGCCTCCGGACCTGACGGCGGGTGGTCGAACCGGCCGAGGTAGTTGAGGGTGATTTGGGGTTGGGGGAGGTTGCGGAGTTGGGTTGCGGTGTGGGGGTTGAGGTATCGGAGGGGRCCGTATCCGGTGCCGTGGTCGGGGGTGGTGTGGAGTTGTTCTTTGATGGTGGTGAGGGCGTGTCCGGTGGTGGGTCCGCCGGTGAGTGCGTCGTGGAGGTCGATGTCGGTGAGGTCGAGGAGGGCGGGGTGGATGGTGGTGAACCAGCCGATTGTTCGGGTGAGGTCGGCGCCGGGGATGTGGGGGTCGGTGCGGCCGTGGCCTTCGATGTTGACGAGCAGGGTGTGGGTGGGGGTGTGGTGTCGGTGGCGCCAGGTGGTGACGGCGAGGGCGAGGGCGGTGAGGAGGGCGTCGTCGATGCCGCAGTGGTAGGTGGTGGGGAGGGTGGTGAGGAGGGTGTGGGTGGTGTGGGGTGGGAGTTCGGTGGTGGTGTGGGTGGTGGTGTGTTCGGTGTCGTGGGTGGGGTCGAGGGGTCGGGTGCCGAGTGGGGGGTCGGGGGTGGTGAGGATGTGGCGCCAGTGGGGGAGTTCGTGGGTGTGGTGGGTGGTGGTGTCGGTGAGGGCGTGGGMGTAGCGGCGGGCGCTGGTGGTGACGGGTGGGAGTGTGGGGGTGGTGCCGGTGGTGTGGGCGTGGTGGGCGGTGGCGAGGTCGGGGATGAGGATGCGCCAGGAGACGCCGTCGGTGGCGAGGTGGTGGATGGTGAKGAGGAGGTGTCCGGGTTGGGTGCGGGGGTCGAGCCAGACGAGTTGGAGCATGATCCCGTTTTCGGGGTCGAGTCGGTGTGTTGCGGCGTCGAGTTGCGTGCGTGCCATCGCGGCGAGGTCGTTGTCCGGGTCCGTCTCGACCGCGACGTGGGTGATGAGGGGTGCGGCCGCGATTGTTCCGGCCGGTGGGATTTCGAGGACGGTGTCCTGGTCTGATGTTCCGCGTCGCAGTCGGGCTCGGAGCATGTCGTGGTGGTCGAGGACTGTCTGCACGGTGGCGGTGAGGGTGTCGGTGTCCAGGTCAGGTGGCGCGGTGAGCAGGACCGATTGGCAGTACGTGTCGAGGTTGCCACCGCGCTCGAGCAACCACCGCGCGATCGGCATGAGCGGTGCGGTCCCCACGCCACCGCCGGGAAGCTCGGCCAGCACGTCCGGGTTCCGGGTGGCCGCCACCTCGGCGAGGGCGGCCACGGTCTGGTGCTCGAAAACGTCGCGGGGAGTGAGGAAGACACCGTCCTCGTGGGCGCGGGCCACCAACTGGATGGCCATGATGCTGTCGCCACCGACTGCGAAGAAGGACTCGTCGGCGCTCACGGACGGCACGCCGAGGACCTCCGCGAAAACCTCGGCGAGGGCCATCTCCGTCGCGGTCGCCGGAGCGCGACCCGTGGAGACGCGTTCGGCAAAGTCGGGTGCGGGCAACTGCCGGCGATCGAGCTTGCCGTTCGGGGTCAGCGGCAGGCGGTCCAGGACCACCAGCGTTGCCGGCACCATCTGCGGTGCGAGAGTCGTCCGGGCGAAGCCGAGGACCCGCTCGATGTCGACAGCCCTCGTCTGTTCACCGTCCCGGGCGGGTACGACGTACCCGAACAGGCGCTCGGTGCCTCGGTCGTCGGAACGGACCGACACCGCGGCCTGTGCGACATCCGGGTGGCGGACGAGCGTGGCCTCGACCTCTCCTGGCTCGATCCGGTAGCCGTGCAGCTGAACTTGGGCGTCACTACGTCCGAGGAACTCGAGTTGACCCTGCGCGTTCCAGCGTGCGAGGTCGCCGGTGCGATACATGCGTCCTCCGCGCCCGGCCGGGTCCGCCACGTACCGGGTCACCGTCAGCCCGGATCGGTGCAGGTACCCACGGGTGACCTGGTTCCCGGCAACGTACATCTCGCCGGTCACTCCGGTGGGTACGGGGTGGAGCCGCCGGTCGAGGACGTACACGCGCAGTCCCGGAATCGCCCGGCCGATGACCGACCGCGCAGCGGGACGGGTATCGCCGAGGGGATGCCTGCTCACGTGCACGGTGGTCTCGGTGATGCCGTACATGTTCACGAGCTGGGGTCGGGTGGATTCGTGCCGGTCGAGCCAGTCGACGAGGTGACCGTGCTCGAGGGCTTCGCCGCCGAAGACGACGTACCGCAACGCCAGGTCGGTCGGCTGGTTCCGTTCCGCCGTGGCCAACTGGGCGAACGCGGTGGGAGTCTGACACAGGACCGTCACCCGCTCCCGGCGGAGCAGGCCCAGGAACTCGTCGGGTGACCGTGCGGTGACGGTGTCGACGACGACGAGGCGGCCACCGTGCAGGAGGGCGCCCCACAACTCCCATACCGAGAAGTCGAAGGCGGCCGAGTGGAAGAGCGTCCACACGTCGGTCTCGGCGAAGTCGAACGCAGGCCGGGTGTTGTCGAACAGCGTCGTGACATTGCGGTGTGTCACCACGACACCTTTCGGGCGTCCGGTCGACCCCGAGGTGTATACGACGTACGCGACCGCGTCGGGGGTGAGCCCGGCCCGTCGCTCCGGATCGGTGATCGGTTCCGGCGACAGACCCATCAGGTGCGTGCGTGTGTCCGCGTCGTCGACGAGCACCGTGGGAAGGTCCCGCCGCAAGCGGGCCGCGTGATCGGTCGAGGAGACGAGACACACCGGGGCGGCGTCGGACATCGCGGCGTCGAGCCGGTCCGCCGGGTGACCGACGTCGAGAGCGAGGTAACCGGCTCCCGCTTGCTGTGCGGCCAGCAGGGCGACGACCAGCTCGACCGAGGGTGGCAGTGCCACGGCGACGACCGTGTCGGGGGCGGCGCCCAGTTCGACGAGATGCCGGGCGAGTCGGTAGACGCGGGCACCGAGTGCCGCGTAGGTGAGCGTTTCGTCGGCATCGGTCAGCGCCGGTTCGCCGGCGAAGCGGTGGACGGACCGAGTGAACCGGTCGGCGAGTGTGGCCTCGGCTGGTTCCGCCACGGGCGAAGGGGGATTATCGGCATGGCGCAGGGCATTGCACCCGGTCGTCAGCGTGGCCCGTTCGGTGTCGTCGAGGAGGTCGACGTCCCCGACTGGCCGGCCGGGGTCCGCGGTCACCGAGTCGAGGAGCCGGAGGAAGCGTACCGCGACACTCTCGACGGTGGTGCCGTCGAAGATGTCGGTGGCATAGGTCAACGCGGCCGACAGGCCGGGGTGTGCGGGGTCCGCATGTTCGCGGAGGGTGAGCTGAAGGTCGAACTTCGCGAGGGGCGGAGCGTCCTCGGCGACCGTCACCGTCAGGTCCGGCAGCTCGAGGCGGAGTGGTACCTCGGTCCCATAGTCGATCAGGACCTGGAACAACGGTGTGTGCGTCGTGGACCGCTCCGGCGCCAGCACGTCGACGAGCATCTCGAAGGGCAGGTCGGCGTGCATGAATGCACCGAGGTCCGCGTCGCGGGTTCTGGTCAGCACTTCGCGGAACGAATCGGCCGAGCCGACCGGGGTCCGGAGGACGAGCGTCCCGACGAACATGCCGACGAGTTGGTCCAGCCGGGGATCGGGGCGGCCGGCGACGGGGGTGCCGATCACGACGTCGTCCGTGTCGCACAGGCGGGCGAGGAGGACCGCGAAGGCCGCATGCAGAGTCATGAATGTGGTCGCCCCGGTGCTCCGCGCGAGCGCACGCAGGCGGTGGTGTACGTCGGCGGGGATCTCGAAGCGGATCGACTCGCCGTGGTGGGTGCGGTGGGTGGGTCGGGGTCGGTCGGTGGGGAGGGGGAGGGTGTCGGGGAGGTTGGTGAGTGTGGTGGTCCAGTAGGTGGTGTGGGTTTGGGTGGTGGGGGTGGGGTGCTGGGGTGTGCCGAGGAGTTGGTGTTGCCAGTGGGTGTAGTCGGTGTAGGTGAGGGGTAGGGGTGTGGGGTGGGGTGGTTGGTGGTGGGTGTGGGCGGTGTAGGCGGTGGTGAGGTCGTGGGTGAGTGGGGTGAGGGAGTGGCCGTCGGCGGCGATGTGGTGGAGGACGAGGGTGAGGGTGTGGTGGGTGGTGTCGAGTTGGTAGAGGTGGGTGTGGAGGGGGGTGTCGGTGGTGAGGTCGAAGGGTTGGGTGGTGTCGGTGTTGATGTGGTGGGGGAGTTGGGTTTCGGTGGTGGGGGTGGGTGTGAGTGGTGGGGTTGTGGGGTGGGGGTGGATGTGTTGGGTGGGGTGTCCGTGGTGGAGGGGGTAGGTGGTGTGGAGGGGTTGGTGGCGGTGGATGAGGTCGGTGAGGGCGTGGTGGAGGGCGGTGGTGTCGAGGTGGCCGGTGAGGTGGAGGGTGAGGGGGATGTTGTAGGTGGGGGTGGTGGTGTCGTATTGGTTGAGGAACCAGATGCGTTGCTGGGCTGGCGATAACGGTGCGTACTCCGGTTCTTCCGCGGCGGCGGTCAACGGGGGGCGGGGTTCAGATCCGGTGTCGTCGAGGAGCAGTCGCGCCAGTGCGCGCGGTGTGGAGGCCTCGAACAGGCTCCGGACGGCGAGGTCGGTGTGCAGGCTCGCGTTCACACGGGCGACGGCCCGGGTCGCCGTCAGAGAGTCTCCACCCGCCGCGAAGAAGTCGTCGTCCACTCCCAGACTCGACAGATCGAGTGCCGCGGCGAGGGTTTCCGCGACGGTCTGTTCGAGTGGGGTGGCCGCCGACACCTGCGCGGGGAGCGGGGTGGATCGGAGGGCGCGGAGTGCGTCGCGGTCGAGCTTGCCCGACGGCGTCCGCGGAATCACGTTGATTTCGACGACCGCGGACGGAACGAGCTGTGCGGGAAGCCGACCGGCCAGGTAGTCGCGGAGTTCGCGGGGTCCGGCCGCGCCGGTGGTCGTCACGTAGGAGACCAGTGTCGCGTCCTGGCCGCCTGTGTCCGGGCCGCCCGTCGAGGGGAGTGTCGCGCTGAACGTGACCGCCGGATGGCCCGACAGCACCGCGTCGATCTCGCCGGGTTCGATCCGGTACCCACGAACCTTCACCTGCGAGTCGCTGCGACCCAGGTATTCGAGGACGGCAGACCCTTCGCGTGCGGTGTTCCAGCGGACGACATCACCGCTGCGATACATGCGACCGCCCGGCGGGCCGAACGGATCGGCGACGAAACGGGTGGCGGTGAGTGCGGGCTTGCCGTGGTATCCGCGGGCGATCGCGTCGCCCGCGATGTACAACTCACCCCGGGCCCGGATCGGGACCGGTTGCATCCGAGCGTCGAGTACGACCTCCGTGACGCCGCGGATCGGGCCACCGATCACATTCGCACCGTCGGCGGCCGGATCGTCCGAGATATCTGCCGCCACAGTGCTTTCCGTCGGTCCGTACGCGTTGATGAGTCGACAGTGCGGAGACCACCGGCGGATCACCTCGGGGGTGCACTTCTCCCCGCCGGTCACGACGCACTCGAGGTCGTCCAGGCGCCCCGGGTCCAGGGTGGCCAGCGTCGTGGGGGTCAGGAAAGCATGGGTCACCCGGCTGTCGGCGAGATGCCGACGCAGTTCATCTCCGCCGTAGATCGTGGTGGGCACGATCACCGCCGTGGCTCCCGCGGACCACGTGAGCAGATACTCGAGTACCGACGCGTCGAAGCTGGGAGACGCGAAATGCGCCACCCGGGACGCTGCGGTCACCCCGGTACGCTCGCGCAACGTGGTTGCGAGAGAGTTCAATCCACGATGACCGACCACCACCCCTTTCGGAACCCCGGTGGACCCGGATGTGTAGATCAGGTACGCCGCATTGTCGGGGCGGATCGTGGGCGCCGGACGAGCTTCCGAATCACGGGTGTGTGGTAGCCGGCCGGCACCCGTGCCCTCGATGTCGATCCATGTGACGGTGTCCGGCAGCGCGTCGCGACGGCTGCTCGTGGTGAGCCCGACGAGGACTCCGGAATCGGTGACCATGTGCTGGATGCGGATCTGCGGATACGTCGGGTCGACGGGCATGAACGCGGCGCCGGTTCCGGCGACGGCCCAGACGGCGAGGACTGACTCGAGGGACCGCGGTATCGCGATGGCGACCACGCTTTCCGGACCCACGCCCGACTCGACGAGACGGTCGGCAAGGAGCAATGCGCGGGCCTCGAGTTCGGCGTACGTCAGCCGGCGGGCCCCGTCGTCTACGGCGACGGCGTCGGGCGAGCGCTCGGCGGCGTCCGCGAGGATCGCGCCCAGGGTCCGCGGCTCCTCGGCCGCCCCACCCCGGGCGGGCACCACGGCTCGCTGCTCCGCAGCATCCAGCAGGTTCAGGCGGGCGATCGGCAGGGACGCGTCGGATCCCATGGCGACGAGCACACGCGCCAGTTGTCCGAGGATCGCGTCGACGCTGTCGGCGTCGAATGCCGACAGCTGGAAGATGCCCCGCAGGTGGAGTGTGGTGTCGGTGGTGGTGGCGAGTGCGAGGGGGTAGTGGGTGGCGTCGGTGGCGGAGGTGGTGGTGATGGTGAGGTCGGTGGGTGGGGTGGTGGTGTGGTGGGGGTAGTTCTCGTGGACGGTGWTGGTGTCGAAGGTGGTGGCGTGGGGGTTGGGGATGTGGGTGAGGGGGAGGTGGTGGTGGTCGAGGAGTTGTGTGTGGGTGGTGTGGGTGCGTGTGAGGAGGGTGGTGAGGGTGTCGGTGGGGTGGAGGGTGATGCGGACGGGGATGGTGTTGATGAAGAGTCCGATCATGGTTTCGATGCCGGGGATGTGGGGTGGGCGTCCGGAGACGGTGGTGCCGAAGGTGATGTCGGTGGTGCCGGTGTGGGTGGCGAGGACGAGGGCCCAGGCGGTGTCGATGATGGTGTGGAGGGTGAGGTCGTGGGTGCGGGCCACGGTCCGCAACGCATCGGTGTGCTCCCTTGACAGCGAGACCCGATACTCCTCGGGGAAAGTGGATGGGATGCGGCCGCGCGCGGACGGCACCAGGATCGTGGGTCCTTCCAGTCCGTCGAGGACGTCGGCCCACGCGGCCCGGCTCTCCTCGAGTGACTGCTGGGTGAGCCACTCCAGGTAGCGGCGATACGGGAGGAGTCGCGGCACAGCGCCGGGGTCGGCGTGGTGCTCGTACAACTGGAGGAGTTCGTGCAGGAGAAGGGGCGTCGACCAGCCGTCGAGCAGGATGTGGTGATGAGTGAGGGCGACCTGGTGGTGGGTCGGTCCGTGCGTGATGAGCGTGAGCCGGAGCAGGGGTGGCGCGGTCAGGTCGAACGCGGTGGTGCGGTCGGCGGTGACGATGTCGTGAGCGACCGTCGCGTCACGCTCGGCGCGGAGATCGTGGTGATTCCAGGGAAGTATTGCAGGAGTGACGATTTGAATCGGGGTGCCGTCGTGAGTGTGTCCGAAAGCGGCGCGGAGGTTCGGGTGACGGCCGAGAAGGGTGTCCGCGGCGTCGCGGAGACGGTCGGGATCGAGGGGTCCGTCGATGTCGAGGACGAGTTGGACGACGTAGGTGTCGAGGGCCTGGCTGGTCAGTTCGTGGTGGAACAGGAGACCGGCCTGCAAGGGGGTGAGGGGCCAGACGTCGGTGAGGGTGGGGTAGTGGTGGTGGAGTGCGTCGAGGGCGGGTTGGTCGAGGTGGACGAGGTCGAGGTCGCTGGGGGTGAGCCGGCCGGCGCCGGGTCGGCTGATGTGGTCGGCGAGGGCGGTGAGCGCTTCGGTCCACAGCTCGGTGAGCTCGGTGACGTCGGCCGCCGGCAGCACACCGGGCGGATACACCCAGGTGGCGCGCAGGATCGGGGCGCCCCCTGACTCGTAGACGTAGGCATTGAC
>NZ_JBFUGT010000267.1:0-9031 GCF_056402775.1 Rhodococcus sp. P3_B8 | reverse complement strand
GCGCATCACGGCGGATGTCCTCGAACAGTTGCACCCGAGACTCCAACCCGAACCCCTCACGGCCGGCGGTGTGGTTCGTCTCGATCATCGCGCCCACACCCGTCACCGGGATTCACACCGACGAAAACAGCCACCCCGGGCGTGTCGCGGTGGGGCCACTTCGAGCCGTCACACCCCTCACCGGATAAGGGTCGACTGGGTCCAACTCGAGCCGCCCGACCGGGGCCACTTCAGACTGCCAGAGCCAGCGCGACACTGCCCCGGCACTGCGTCCACGACCGCTGTTCGTCACCCGCGTGGGGCAGTCGCGATGCGGCCGTCACCGACCTGGGGGGAAGCAATGAGTCAGGCCAGAGCGCATTTTATGGCGCTTGGAAGGGGACGGTTGTGTCGAAGGAATCGGTGGTCAAACACGTTCTGACACAGGGCACGTCGTTGGGCGGGACGATTCTGTTGATCGCCGTCGGGATCCTCGAAGTCGTGCAGAGCATTTCCGCGCTCGCCGGTGACGAGGTGATCGTCACCGGCATCGAGTACACCTACCAGTTCGACGTCATCGCGTGGGGAGGGGTTCATCTGGTGCTCGGGGTCATCGCCGTCGCCAGCGGTATCGCCCTGTTCACCGGTGTGGCGTGGGCCCGAGTGGGGGCGGTGGTGATCTGCGCCGTGTCGATTCTCGTCAACTTCCTGTGGTTGCCGTACTACCCGGCGGGGGCGGTGACGATCATCGCCCTCAATGCCGTGGTGATCTGGGCGGTCGCGACCTGGAATATTGAGGAGACCTGAGCCGCAACCCCTTCGCGATCATTTGGGATGAGCTCGGTGAGAACGGTGCGACGAGGACACCGTCACCTGCACGGTCGATACTTCGACCATCGCGGACCGGGAGCGTTGTTACTCCCGTCGGGCCGAACCGAATGCGGGTCGTCACGACATTTTCGCGGCGACCGTCGAAGCAGCGTCGATCGCGTGTGTCAGTGTCGGGCCGAGCGAGGGATCGCAGTCATGACTGCCCAGATCATCGCCGTGTCGATCGCGATGATCGTGATCGCCCACGCCGGGTAGTGGGGCAGCCAGAGGAAGTTGACGACGATCGATGCTGCCGCGAGGGTGACTGCCAACGTTCGCGCCCACAGGCCACCGCGGAACAGGGCGGCGCCGACCAGCGCGATCACAATTCCGAGCACGAGGTGGACCCACCCCCACACGGTCAGGTCGAATTCGTAGGTGTAGTCGGTGATGACGACGAAAACCTGGTCGTTGCCGATCGCGGCGATCCCCTGCAGGATATGCAGCACACCGCTGGTGACCAGCAAGATCGCGGCACCGATCATCGTGTCGGCTGCGATCTCCCGACGGACGGTCGACTTGTCGGTCACGACGATTCACCTCTCGGGACGCCGATGTTGTATGCCGTTCTCAGTGTGCACCGCTCACCAGGCGTTGATCCGCGATTGCGCGCATTTCGATCAGACAGAGGTTCTGGTGTCGGGTCCCGAGGAGGTGAATGAGCTCGAAATGGCGCATCGGGGTGCGGTGCAGTTGCGGTGATGCCGATGCGGGTCAACGGCCTTCGGTGGTGTGGGTCGGCAGGTCGAGCACGGCGGTGAAGGAACCCGGTGGCAGTGTTCGGTGGTGCCGATCGGCTCCGTTGCCGGTCGGCAGGATTTGGGTCACCGCCCAGGCGGCGGTGTAGTCGTCGAGCTCCTCGAGTTCCCGCCGCGACGTGGGTGAGCAGACGTGCGAGCAGCCCGCCCGCCGGGAGAAGCCGGGCCGAGTGGACGTCGATGCCGTGTCCACCCGTGGATCCGGGTGTCATGATCCCGTCGGCGGTGCGCGCCGTGCCCGAAGGGTCAGATGGTGAGCCGGGCGGCATCGTCGCGGGCGCGCCGCGCGGCCTGCAGCTCGAGCCCGTACAGCAGCCCGAAGGTGAATCCGTTCTCGCCGCCGGTGGACCCGGCGCGGGCACCGAGGTCGCGGAGGGTGCCGAGAGCGACCACGCTGTCCTGGTGCTCCCCGAGAACCTTCTGGATCTTCTTGTATTCGGCGATCCTCTTCTTGCCCGTCTTCTTCCCGACCAGCCCGCGGGTGAGTTCGCCGGCGTAGCGGGCCCGCTTCGCGGCCTTCCGGGCGCGGTGCAGGGCGTCGTCGCCGCCGTCGTCGAGGGCGGCAGCCAACCTCTTGTCCGCCTTGCGGCGGGCCTTGCGGGCGGCCTTCTTCAGCGCCCGGGCCCCGGAGGTCGCGTTCTCGGTCATGGGCGGGTCGGTGCGCCACCGCGCCAGTTCGGCGAGCAGGTTCCGGTACCGGTCGCCGTCGACGGTTTCCATCACCTCGGCCCGGTATCGAAGTTGTTCGGCGAGCAGATCGTTCTCGATCCGGGCGGCGACCGGACCGAGCACCAGCTCGCCGGGTAGGTCGGTGACCGCGGCGGCGAACCGGGCGCGTTGGACCTGCCGGTCCCGCACCTCACCGAGCACCCCCGCGTACCAGGACAGTTCCTCGTCGAGCCGGGTCCGGGCGGCGGGGTCCAGCATTTTCTTGAACACCCGCAGGGTGCTGCGGAACCGTCGGATCCCGACCCGGGTGGCATGGACCGGGTCCAACCCGCGGCGCAGCCATACATCGCCGCCGACGATCGCCTGGACCTGGGTGTCGAGGTAGGCGGTCAACAGCTCCCGAACCACCTCCGCCCCGGAGTCGTCGGCGGCGGGGCCTGGACCGTTCGGGTTCAGTGCTCGGGACAGTTTCGACGGATACCGGGACGGTCGGGCGTCGTCACGGGTCAGCCGTTTGCCGATCTTTCGGAGTAGTTTTCCGTCGCCGTTCTCGCCCAGTTCGACCTCCACCTCGCGCCATTAGCTGGCGACCGCGCCGTCCCCGGCCGAGGCGGCGGCCGCGGTGGCGCGGACCGTGTCGTCGGCGACCTCGGTGAGCAGGTTTCCGTCCGGGCCGAGCATCCGGCGGCGGCGCCGGACGGTCGAGATCGTCGCCACCGGGTGCACCGGTTTTCCCAGGGCCACCCCCGAGATCAGGGCGGCCAGCTCGCCCGGCATCGAGTCGTCCGCGGTGAGCGGTACTCGGATTTCGGTGCGCGCCTTGCGGTCGGGCACCTTCAGCTGCCAGCCCGCGTCGGTGTTCCCGGATCGGCGTCGCAACGTGACGTGGTGGCGGAGCAGGTCCCGGTCCGTGGTGTCGAAGTATTCGCTGTCGAGGGTGACGGTGTCTTCGTCGAGCCGACCTCCCGGCGGGACCAGGTCGTTCAGGTCCGGTACCGCGAAGTCGGCGCCGACGTCGTACTTGTCTTCCCGTTCCTGCTGCGCCTTGCTCATGGATTCAGACTGCCCGTCCGGCCCGGCGGGTAATCGTGATCTCGTGAAACCCGCGTAGTGCGCCGTTGTGCATCCACAACCACTGCGAATGCCGAAAGGGGCGATCGCACCATCCATTCCGCTGCACCGAGTGTCCCATGGTGCGGGGCGACCTGGTTGAAGCGCACGATCCCCGGCCGGGCGKSSGGCAACGAGTCTTTCCCYCTCCTTTCTCGCGCCCCCGGTTTGTGTCGTTCATCGAGATCTTGCTGTTGCCGGCATGCCTGGTTGTGGATCCGCATCGAAGGCGAAACGCGGAACCGGTGACCTGCTACCGCTATCCGGCCCGTGCGTGGGAAGTGCTCGGTCCATTGGCAGTTCGCCGTCCCGGCATCCGTATCAGACGAGCTCGGGGGCTGGGCGGAAGGCGCTGCACGACTCGGTCGGCGACGGCACGGAGGCACGGGCCCCGTCTCCCGCACGGCGCCGATTCGGCTCCCATCGGTCGGGCTGTCGCAGCCGGGCATCACAGATATATCAGGCCGACGGCTGCGGGACGGGGTTCGCCGCTTCTGAGTGGGCGGGGCGACGTGCGGTCCTGGTCCTGGAGACCAGTCTGCGGGCCCACACCTGCCGCGAAGTGCCGCCAGCACGGCCCGACARGAGGACAATCAAACCTGCCGGAACACTTCATGCGTTGCCCGGGAAGGGAACGGTCATGTCCGAGGAATCTGTGGTCAAACGCGATGTGGTGCAAGGGTCCGCGAGGGGTGGGGCGGTTCTGCTCGTCACCGTCGGTATCCTCGAAGTACTCCAGGGCCTGTCCGCGATCGCCAAGGACGAGGTAATCGTCACCGGAATCGACTACACCTACCAATTCGACCTCACCGCATGGGGATGGACCCACCTGGTTCTCGGCGCGATCGTCACTGCCGCCGGAATCGCCCTGTTCACTGGTGCCGCCTGGGCGCGAGTGRSCGCCATGGTGATCTGCGCGGTCTCGATCCTCGTCAACTTCCTCTGGTTGCCCTACTACCCCATGTGGGCGATCACGATCATCGCCCTCAACGCCGTGGTGATCTGGGCCGTCTCGACATGGCACCCCGACAAGGACCGAGTCGCACAGCCCAATCCACCGGCGAGATAAACAGCCAAGCGAACACGGGACAACGAACAGTGCGACATGCACGCACGGAGCACAGGCGGCCGTCGACACGACCTCGTGCCGCGGTGATGTCGACCGGCGGTGAGGCGTGGCCGGCATGACGTGGGCGTTGCCGGCGATCGCGGTGGTCCTGCTCGGCTTCGTGGCGATTTCGGGGCGCGTTGCGGGCACGCCGATCACCGCCCCGATCGTCTTCACCGTCAGCGGGTTCCTGCTCGGCGGGGAGGCGGTCGGCGTGGTCGATGTGCACGCCACCGCCGAGATCGTCAAACTGCTCGCCGAGGTGACCCTGGCATTGGTGTTGTTCTCCGACGCTGCACACGTCGACCTGGCCGAACTCCGTACCGAGATCTCCYTGCCTGCGCGACTTCTCGGTATCGGTCTGCCGCTGACCATCGCGGCCGGATTCGGTGCCGCCGCGATCGTGCTCGGCGACCTTGCCTGGCCCGAGGCGTTGTTGCTCGCGGTGATCCTCGCCCCCACCGACGCCGCGCTTGGTCAGGCCGTGGTCACCCTCCCCGTGCTGCCGATGCGGATTCGGCAGGGCTTGAACGTCGAGAGCGGGCTCAACGACGGGATCTGTGTGCCGTTGTTCCTGAYCGTGCTCGCGATCGCGCATGCCGAGGCGGGCACGATCGGCGGCGGTGCGGCTGCCCGTCTGGTCACCGAGCAGATCGGATACGGGATCGTCGCGGGGGTGGGCGCAGGGGTACTCGCGGCCGCGGTCCTGGTGACCTCCAGTCGGCGCCGCGCCCTCGATCCGCTGTGGGCGCACACCGTGCCGGTGACCGCAGCCCTGCTCGCCTACACCGCCGCCGTGCCGCTGGGCGGTTCCGGATTCATTGCCGCGTTTGTCGGCGGACTGACCTTCGGTGCACTCTGGCGCCGCGCCGACGTCGATGTCGGCAACGCCGGGCACATGATCGACGAGGCCGGCGATTTGTTCAGTGCCGTGACCTTCATCGTTTTCGGGGCCGTGCTGCTCGGTCCCGCACTCGGTCGTCTCTCCTGGGCTGTGCTGGGGTACGCCGTCGTGAGCCTGACCGTCGTCCGGATGTTGCCCGTTGCGCTGTCCTTGGTCGGCACGCACCCTCGCGCCCCGACCGTGGCCTTCCTCGGCTGGTTCGGGCCCCGGGGCCTGGCCACCATCGTCTTCGCCATCCTCATCGTCGAAGAACCGGGCGAGCTACCCCACGAAGAACTACTACTGACCACCGCGGTGATCACGATCGCGCTCTCCGTCCTGGCGCACGGGCTCACCGCCAGCCCCCTCGCCGACCGCTACGCCGCCTGGTCCCGGGACCACCCACACCCGGAGACCCGACCCGCCCCGGACACTCGACGGTGATCCCCGCACCCGCACCTGTGGCCACGCGCATCGTGGTCATCGACCGGCGGGCGGGTCCGCCGCCGATGGAGTCCTTCATAGTCCAGCCCACATTCCGCGGCGGACCCGATGGACTGAGGCGGACAATGAGCAGATACGGCGTGCGGGCAGCCCCGCCGGAAGGGGGTACATCATGACCGAGGAGTCGTCGAYCGAACAGCGCGTGGTGACCGCCACATCGCTCGGGGCGGCCAGTCTGGTGCTGACCGTCGGTCTCCTCCAGTTCGCCCAGGGCATCGCCGGTGTCGCCGAGAGCGAAGGGTTCTCGGTGGRTTACGAGTACACCTACCGGTTCGACCTCATCGTCTGGGGCTGGTTTCACATCGCCTTCGGGGTGCTGCTCTGCGTGGTCGGTCTCGCGTTGGCCGCCGGCGCGCGTTGGGCGCGGGTAGCGGCGATCGTCCTTGCGGCCATTTCGATCCTCGCCAACTTCCTGTGGCTGCCGTACTACCCGTCCTGGTCGATGGTGATCATCGCACTTGATGTCGCGGCGATCTGGGCGGTGTCGACCTGGAAGCCACCACAGTTGTGAATGAACGGAACCGTCGGGTTGTCCGCTTTCGCCGCCGACAGGGTCACCGTGCGCTCCGCAGCAACCCCGCCGTCGACCGGATAGAGCAGCAGGTGAACAGATGCCATCACCTGAGCGCCAGGCTCTGGTGCGTGCCGCGGCCTCGGCGGGAGGCTGGTCGACAGGCCCGTCCACCGTGCTCATGACCCCCACCCCCGCCCGCGCCGACGGATCCTGACGGGAGTGTCCGTGCGATCGATCATGGCCGTTGCCTCTCCTTCGATGGCGGCAGTGCGGGGTGTGAGAAAGGGTGTGCCTCGGCGCCTTTCGGTGCTAGGTCAGCGCTTTGCTCTTGAGGGTCTCGAACTCCTGCGGGGTGATCGCCCCCGAATCGAGCAGTGCCTTGGCGTCGGCGATCAGCTGGGCCGGGGACTCGCTCGTGCCCGTGCCCGCGACGTCCCGGATGTGGGTGTCCTGGGCCTGTTTGACCTGCGCGAAGGCCGCCGCGGACCGCTCGGTCATGCCCTCGTTACGCACGATCAGGTAGATCAGCGCCGACAGGAACGGAATCAGGAACAAGAACAACAACCACAGCGCCTTGAGCCACCCGGACATCCGGTGGTCRCGGAACAGGTCGGTGATGATCTGAAACAGCACCATCAGGTAGGACACGAACAGGAAAGAGACGATGACGATCCAGAAGAAATCCCAGAAACCGTCCATTGTCRGTGCTCCGTCCACTCGGTGATTCCGGTCAGGAGGCCAGGATCCTGGCCTTCTCGGCGTTGAACTCGTCGTCGGTGAGAACCCCCTGTGCGCGCAGTTCACCGAGTTGTTTCAACGCGGTGAGACGATCGGCACCACCTGCGGGCGGTGGCGGCGTTGCCGGTGGGGTGGGCGGCGGTGGTGCAGCCTGCTGCGTCGGTGGCGGCTGTTGGGCGGCCCAGCGTTGGCCTTGCCGCCGCGAGACCCGGTTGGAGACGGTGGTCGCGGTTCCCGCGATCACGGCGGTGCGGGCGATTCCGCGGAGAAGTCCGGGCACGGTGCGCTCCTCGGGTTATCGGGTGGAGCCGTCGAGAGAATCGAGCGCCGCGAGGATGCCTTGGACGGGTACCCGTCCCGACGCGACGAGTTGGGCGCCTTCCCGGCGTAGAGCGGACGCGAACGGTGCCGCCCAGCGGTTCTCGTACACGAGGATCGCTCCGGCGCAACCCGGTTCGAGGACAGCCGCCGCCTGCTCGAGATCCCCCCGGTCGATCAGGCCCGACGATGCCTCGGCGAACAGCGTCACATCGACGATCCCGGTGAGCCGAGGTCCTCGACAGCGATCCCGGCGAGCGATCCGTCGGCGCCTTTCCGGACGAAAACCAGGTCGAGGACCCGGATGATCTTTCTTTCGACCAGATCGAGCAGCAGCGGAAGAGCCGAGCCGTCGGGCGGGTGCTCGGCAGGAAACTCCACGACCAGATAGTCGATGGGCCCCACTTCGTCGAAATCAATGCCGGTCACTGCTTCGACCTCGCTTCTGACGACCGCACCGATACAACATCAGGCGCATATCTGCGCCTCCRGGCATGCGAAATGCCTCGTCCCAGCACGCACAGTTTCCCATCCACGCCCCAGGATGCGTCGGAAAACGACAACAAGTGCCGCGCSCACAAATGCCACGGCCAGAGGACCCAGGTCGTGTCGGCTGAGCAGTATGGCGGCTCGAATGCTTTCCTGCTGGCGACGAAGGGATGTGTTGACGCCCAACAGCCGGTAGTCCTTCTCGGCGTAGGCCCACTTCAGGTCTCCGGCAGTGAGCACATGTTGGTACAGTCCGCGAAACGCTCCACCGGGTCGACCCGCACGTCCAGGAGCGTCCGGCGATGAATCGGTCCGTCGGCGTCTTCCGGCATCGGGCTCATTCCGTCAGACGCTCCGTGGCACGCACCAGAGACGGTGGTCCGCCTGGGGCGATCCTCGCTACTCAGACATTGGTGGGCCCGGCGACGCGGGGACCGTCCCGCTAGAGAACGCCGGCCCGCTACACGGCGCCGATCGGCTCAGACCGGGCGCACATTCTGGGCGTAAACCCCTTTCGGTCCCCGGCCGACCTCGAACTCCACCCGCTGATTCTCCTCGAGCGACCTGTACCCGCCGCCCTGAATCTCGGAGAACTGGACGAAGAGGTAGGCGCTGCCGTCGTCGGGGCTGATGAATCCGAAGCCCTTCTCGCCGTTGAACCACTGCACTGTGCCCTGCGCCATAATCATTCACTCCCTGCAGCCGACGAGACGGCGCCTCCCACCGAGGGCCGATCTCGACACCCTGACCATCCCCGCACCCCGGATGGCCGAAGGGTCGAACAACTGGTGTCCTCGATCGGAGGATGCCAGCACTAGCACCCTGTGTGTAGGGGCGAAGGTCCTACAACATCCGTCTCGGCACGCGAGCGCGATTCGTACGGCCAGCGCCGCCAACACGTCCCTGA
Source organism: Rhodococcus sp. P3_B8 (assembly GCF_056402775.1). Classification (NCBI taxonomy): domain Bacteria; kingdom Bacillati; phylum Actinomycetota; class Actinomycetes; order Mycobacteriales; family Nocardiaceae; genus Rhodococcus; species Rhodococcus sp. P3_B8. The sequence continues at coordinate 184 of NZ_JBFUGT010000267.1, read as the reverse complement.
GGCCGCGCGAGATTGCGCTACGCACCACCCGGGCGGTCGGCTCCCCTTCGCGGACGGCGCTGACCGGTGCCCAGGCTAGCGACGGTGTCGGGGGAACCGAAGGTGAGCTCAGGTGGGAGCGTGTCCGTTCGGCCGGTGGTGTCGTCGCGCGTAGAAGCGGTCCCGCTGCTCGTCGAGCAGGAGA
>NZ_JBFUGT010000266.1:0-9045 GCF_056402775.1 Rhodococcus sp. P3_B8 | reverse complement strand
GATGCTCGTCCATCTCGGCTTCGAGTGCGGTTTCGAGGACGTTCGCGGTGAGCTGGTTGAGCAGTCCGTTCGGGCCGACCAACTCGACGCCCTCGGCTTTGGCCTGGGCCAACAGTTGTTGGGCCAGCTTCTGGTGGTCAATCTTCGACTGATCCATGGGATCCAGTGTTTCGGTCATCGTCTTGCCTTCTCGCCAAGAGAACTCGGCGTGTCGGCCAGATCCAGTTCAACCGTTATCCCGACAGTCCCACGACACGAGGTTCCGCAGCAGGCGCGCTCGGCGATCTCACCGTTGTCCGGGTGCCTCTCCAACTCGAGTACAGTCGCGGCTGGCGGCTTCCCCCTGCAACGTGAGCGCGGCATGTGTGGTCGTATCGAGTCGAAGCCGTCGGTGTGGGTGCTTTGTGAATCATCACCGCGGCGACCACCCGGGCCAGTTCCGGATCGGCCACCCCGCCGGTGCGGGCGATGAGTGTGGTGCGGGTGGTGGCCACCGGTTCCTCGTGCTGGTCGGTGATCAGGTTCTTGGTGACGATGATGTCGGTGCCGCCCATCTGGCGGAACGACTCCAGGCAGACTTCGCAGTCCAGCCGGTTCCCGACCTGCACCGGCCGATGCAGAATCAGCTGCTGATCGGTGTGCATCATCTGGCTCAGGTCGTAGCCGACCAGGACCCGCACGAACAACTCCTCGATCGCGAGCGATACGAGGATGCTGACGAACGTGACCGGCCCCAAATCATGTCGCCGGCTCGTTGAGCCGTGCCCAGCTGCCGTTCAGGGCGAACTGTGCTGTCCCGGTATTTACCCCTCCGGGAACTGGTCTACCCATATGCCTGGGTCAAGTGCCGGCTGGAGCCACCGAAATGCGCGCGAAAGAAGCTGACCTGCTTTGCGAAACGGGCGGTATCGAGGTGGCGGGTACGGTTCCTCGTGAAGGGTATTCGGGTGAGCATGAGTAGCTCGCGCGGATTGAAGGTCGTCGTGATCGGTGCGACCGGCAATGTGGGAACCAGTGTCATCGATGCGCTCAGCCGCGAACCGGCGATTGCAGAGATCATCGGCGTCGCGCGACGCCCGAGCAGGTGGAACCCATCGCACACCACGTTCCTCACCGCGGACGCAGCGCACGACAACATGAACGAGGTGGTGCGCGGCGCGGATGTCACGGTCCATCTCGCGTGGTTGTTCCAGCCCACCCATCGGTCGCAGGACACGTGGAACAACAATGTCCTCGGCGCGATCCGGGTCTTCGAAGCAGCGGCGGAGGAGTCGGTCCCGGCCGTCGTCTATGCGTCCTCGGTGGCCGCGTACTCCCCCGGACCCTCGGATGAGAAGGTCGACGAAAGGTGGCCGACCCATGGCTGGCCCGGAGCCGCCTACCCCAGGGAAAAGGCGTACCTCGAGCGGTGGCTCGATACGTACGAAACCCGGCATCCGAGCATCCGTGTAGTGCGGATACGCCCCGGATTCAYCTTCAAACGAGAATCAGCGACGTCGCAACGCCGATTGTTCCTCGGCCCGCTGCTCCCCCGCCGACTCGTGCATCCGGACCGGATTCCACTGGTGCCTTTCGTGGACGACTTGCGGGTGCAGGTGCTCCATACCGAGGACGCAGCCTCCGCATACGCGGCAGCGGTGGTGAACCCGGTACACGGCGCGTTCAATCTGGCCGCCGAGCCACCCGTGGACGGTGCGTTCCTCGCAAAAGCCTTCGGTGCCCGCCGTGTGCGAGTCGCCCCCTTCATCGTCCGCTCCGCCGTGGCGGTGGGCTGGCACCTCCACGTCATCCCCGCCTCGCCGGGACTGTTCGAGACGGCCCTGCACATCCCGCTGATGGACTGCTCTCGAGCTCGTGACGAGTTGAACTGGACACCTCGACATTCACCCCATGAGACGCTCCGCGAGTTCCTGCTCGGAGTTCACGACGGAGCAGGACTACCCACACCGCCCCTGAATCCGGACACCACGGCGAACCGGGTACGGGAATTCGCGACAGGTGTAGGGCAGCGCGCCTGAAACCGCCCACATATCGGGCGGATCAGGTTGGCCCCAGGACTCTCCCATCCTCCCGCGCCAGAACTCGACCGCGGTCTCTTCAACATCATGATGACATCGGACGAACGGAAGTACCTCGACGGTACGGGGGTCGGTATAAGGCTGGCGAGCACCAGAAGTTGGCACCGAAGTCCGCACGAGGGGAAGCGCTGTCGCGGACGGTGAATCGAGTTGTGGGTGGGGCGACCGGTCATTCGCGTTGGCCGCCGAACGATGTGATCGTCGCGTTGTCAACAGCTCGCCCCGGACTTCCTCATCTCCGATGACATTGCGAAGCCTCACACGTTGTGGATGATGCACGCATCATCCGGCTGACAGAAGCTGAGTGTCAGAAGTGACCGAGATTGCCCTGACCAATGGGTAGTACAAATTGATCATCGCACTCACCTTCCGTGAAAGGGCCGACCAGGCGGGAGGCTGCTGATCCCCGTCGGATTTCGAGTACCGTCCCGCCGGGGAATACACGGGACTACCCGGGTCCCAATGAGGTTGGGCTGCAGTGCCGCCACACGTGGTCACGGTCGGGCGCTCTCGGTGCTCGTGACCACATCCACACGGCTCTGGAGGGGCGGGCGCGGACCTAATCTTGGTTCAAGGTGGCCGTCTGGCTGACGGCGCAGACCAGACGACGTTCGGCACCGTGAACCCGCGATCGATCACAGCGGAGCTGACCGGTGTCAACGGACACGAGGAAGCCCGGGCCGACAGACATGAGATCTCCGGATCTGTGGACATCAAAATTCCGGATGTGTGGTCGTTGAARACCGGTGGCGGGTGTCCCGACCTTTCGTCTACAGCGCCTAGAACCCGTCCACCTGACCTGATCGTTCAGGGTGTCTGCACGCGCGGCACGCGCGCGTCGACGGGCATGCGCCTGTCGCGCCAGTAGACTCGGTCACCGGTTTGGCCGTCTCACGGACTACCGGATCGAATCGTCAACTCCCCCGGAAACCTATTCGCCCCACGTGTCGCTGTGAACCTGGTCAGTGCGTCAAGTCGGTCGGGGATACTGCCGGAGCCTACCGTCAGCCCGCCCCAGGGCGGTCGCCGGGATGGCGAAGGCGGGGTCGAAGAACAGGAAGCTGAGCAGGATCGCGGGGCGGGTCGCCTCACCCACCGAAGCACCGGGCCAGCAGGGTCAGTTGTGGGTTCCGCAAGCGCCGCAGTCCACGGAACGACCGGCGGAGGAGCTCTTTCGGCGAGGACGGCGAGCGAGTTCGCTCGGTCCAGGGGCGGACCAGCGAATTCGACGTCGATGCGCCGGTGGGGCCGGGTATGCGCCTCGGCGTTGCGGGCCTCGACACGGTGCAGATCCTCGACCACCCGATCGGCGAGCATGGCCCGCAGGATCACCGCGGCGGCGTTGAACAGGTCCGGCTCACCGGTGCGGCCAACTGCTGCGAGGGCAACCCGACCGGCCACCGCCGCACCGGTGGAGAGGTGCAAGGGGGAAGCACCCCCATACAGGTCAGATCAGGTCTCGAATCCTGCGGAAGTCCCGTATCCGTATTCGGCATGTCGGCGTCGAAGGCGAAGTTGAGCCAGCGGAGCGCGTCGAGGAGGGCCCGCTCGCCGAAGCGATCGGACTGACGCTCGGTGGCCTCACTCCATCCGGGGATTTTCTGCGAGAAGTTGCCTACCATGGGCGTCCACGCCCGCCCGGGGCAGTGCCTCCTCCTTCTCCCCCTGTTTTCGCCTAAGCGGCGCGCATAATGCGCCCGGTTCGGGGTACCCCACCCGCACGCTGCCCGCGGCTCGACGGCCGACCGCGAGCGGCCAGACCCTCGAGCGGTTCCCCCCTTCCGCTCTGGGGCCGCCACCGCCGCGCGCGGCCCGAGGGCGAGGCCCCGCACCTGTCGCCGGAACGCGCGCGGCCCCGGCAGGAGAATGAAACTACTTGCGAACCCAGGTCCTCTCCTGGACTGCGTTGTCGACGCTTGCAGCAACGGTTTGCCTTCGTCGTCCTCGCCCGGAGCTACGGGACATCACGGCGCGGGGGGACAGTACGCTGGCAACCGCTTGGACGGAAGAACCGTCCCAGCCCCCGTGGGTATCGACCCGCGCGCGGTGGTCGGGCCCGGTCCCGGCCGGACCGCCCGTGCAACTCCCCCGCTACCGATGCGCTACGAGTGGGCGTGGATTCAGAACAGGTGTTGGGCGGTGAGCCGCAACTGGTGGGCAGCTTCCGGTCCTCCTGGACGGGCAGCGGTGGGAATGGTCCACTGCCGTCGACCAGATGCACGGCTACTAACCCGGCGAGGTGGCGCCGACCACCGAACTGCTGCTCTCCCACAAGCATCCCGATCACCCGCGCGTCGCCCTGGTCCTGGTCCTGGTCCTGGTCCTGGACCTGGACCTGGACCTGATGATCAACGACGCCGAACCGTTCAACAGCAAACACCGGATCATCGACACGACCGGCACGATTCACCAGGTCGTGTCGCCGGCGACCGCCTGCACGACGACACCGGTCAAGTGATCGGCGCGACGGGTTCTACATCGATATCACCGACTCCTCCCGCAGCGACGTCAAAGACTCGGTCGACGAAGCAGTCGCCGAAATCGCCCAATCACGGTCGGTGATCGAGCAAGCCAATGGTGCGCTGATGCGGATCTACGGCATCCCCGTAGACCGGGCATACAAAGTGCTGACCTGGTGATCCCAGGAAACCAACACCCGACTCCGCACCATCGCCGAACAACTCGTCGCCGGGTTCAGCAAGTGCGACCCCGACACCGAGCTACGTGCCCGATTCGAACACCTGCTGCTCACCGCCCACCAGCGCGCCCTGCTACCCGGAATAGATGACCGTCCTGCGGGGCTGGGTAGTCAACGCGCAGTACCTGAACCGAGTCACGACCGGTCGAGCACCGATCCTGTCAACCGCTTTCCCGGATCCAGCATCGAACTCACCTGGATTCGATTGTGACGCGTTCCCCAATAATGGACACCGAAAAGGCCGGTCCGACGGTCTCGCTGGAACGATGGTCACTATTCGGGAGGAACCCCAGCTGCCTCGCCGCCCCTCTTGGCAGCCGCAGTCTTCCTTGCGGGTGTCTTGGCGGCCGGCGTCTCGGACCGGGCCGGTTTGGCGACAGCAGCCTTCCGCACAGGAACCTTGGCCGCAGCCTTCCCCACGGGCGGCTTGGCGGCCGCGGCCTTCTTCGCGGCCGTCTTAGCAGCTGCCTTCCTCGCAGGAACCTTCGCCGCAGCCTTCTTCGCAGGCGCCCTGGCCGCAGCCTTCTTCGCGGGCGCCGTCTCGGACCGGGCCGGTTTGGCGGCAGCAGCCTTCTTCGCAGGCGCCCTGGCCGCAGCCTTCTTCGCGGGCGCCGCCTCGGACCGGGCCGGTTTGGCGGCAGCAGCCTTCTTCGCGGGTACCTTGGCCGCAGCCTTCTTCGCGGGCGCCGTCTCGGACCGGGCCGGTTTGGCGACAGCGGCCTTCTTCGCAGGTACCTTGGCCGCAGCCTTCCCCACGGGCGGCTTGGCGGCCGCGGCCTTCTGCGCGGCCGCCTTCCTCGCAGGCGCCTTCGCCGCAACCTTCTTCGCGGGCGCCGTCTCGGACCGGGCCGGTTTGGCGGCAGCAGCCTTCTTCGCGGGCACCACCTCGGACGGCGGCGGTTTCGCGATTGCTTTGGTGCCTCGCTTGGCGGCCGGCGTCTCAGACCGGCTCGGTTTGGCGGCACCAGCCTTCTTCGCAGGTACCTTGGCCGCAGCCTTCTTCGCAGGCGCCCTGGCCGCAGCCTTCTTCGCAGGCGCCCTGGCCGCAGCCTTCTTCGCGGGCGCCGTCTCGGACCGGGCCGGTTTGGCGACAGCGGCCTTCTTCGCAGGTACCTTGGCCGCAGCCTTCTTCGCGGGCACCACCTCAGACGGCGCCGATTCGGCAATTGCCTTGGAGCCTCCCTTGGCGGGCGCCGTCTCAGACCGGCTCGGTTTGGCGGCACCAGCCTTCTTCGCAGGTACCTTGGCCGCAGCCTTCTTCGCGGTCGGCGCCTCGGATGTGATCGGCTCCGACTCGGGTTCGGTAGTGAGCTGGGGTTCCACCTCGAGTCCGGCTCTGGCTTCCTCAGATGTTTGCGTCCGTCGCCGCAGCTTGCTGCTCGTAAAGGACCAGGCGCCCTCACCCGCGTCCCGAAGAACCCCGACTGCATTTCTGGCGGCGCGCGCGGCACCGCTGATAACGTTCATTGCCAACTCCGCTTGCCTTCCGCAGTCACGGCCGCCGACGCACGGGCGGCCTTCTCGGACGTATCCATCACCGCACAGACTAATCGTGAATGTGAGTCAATGAGCGACCGGCAGAGTGTGCGGTGCATGTCGGCAAGTGGTGCGACTGACACAGATCGCCATCTTGGCACCAAACTGCATGCACCCGTTGATGCTTCGTTCTCACCCACCATCTCCCCTTCACGCCTGTCGCCCCCCGAGCCCGGCTCGGCCGAGGGCCTGTCTGAACTATGCCGGAATGTCGTTGCACAACACGACTTCCCGCACCGACCTGACGTCACCGAAGCGAGTAGTACAGCGGACGGTGTTCGAAGCCGACGACCCGTCGTACGCGGCACCATGACGATAACCTGGCACCTCATTGCCGCCGGTGACGGGACCGAGGTGACCGTCACCGCCGCTGACGTGCCACCCGGCATCGACCAAGGGGCACGAGGCCGGGATCGCCTCCTCCCTAGCGAACCTGGCGTCGTACCTCGGCGGTGCCCGCTGACCAGGTCGGCTGTGACCCGAGCCCGAGCACTCCGTCCAGCTTCTGCCTCACCTTGGCCTTGACCTTGGCCATTGATGCCGTCCAGGGCGGGACCGCCCTGACGGGACGGCGCAGCTCCGTTTGTTCCGGTCATGGGTCCGTGCTAGCGATGACGGGTGTGGGTGTTCGACCGCTTCCCCCGCATACTCATTGTGGCACCCGCCGGGTGGGTTCGCCGTTCAGTGTCTGCGCTTCCCGCGCCAGCGAGACAGCCACTCTAAGGCGAGTTCCACTCACCGATCCCCACGGCCGTGGTGCCGGACACATTCCTGGTCTCACACTCATGCTGCGACGTCAATTGGTCACCCGGGCATGTCCTGGTAGGGCCCGTACGCCGCGCATCCGTCCCCATCCAAGCGTTCACACCGCGATCCTCGAGCAGCCACCAGCGTGTCGGCGGCAGCGACTCACCCCGTGGCCAGGCTAGATATTGCGGCAGCCAGCGAGCCCGCCCAGAATCAGAGGACGAGGAATTCGCTTCAGCGCGCGGTTCCGATCTAGCGGTCGAAGGTCCGCCGCCTCGGTCGGTACCGCCACAACGACGTGGGAGGACAACAATGTCCGGTCTCATCCGCAAGAGTCTCAATTCACCCGAGGAAACCCGCCCCTTCGAGGACGACATGGGCAAGCTCGAACTCGTCAACGTCCCGTCCGGCGCTGTGGGGAGGGCAACCTTCCAGCCCGGCTGGAAGTGGTCCAAACACGTCAAACCGATAGCCAAGACCGACAGCTGCCAAGCCGCTCACATGGGTTACGTCATCTCGGGTCGCATGAAGATCGTTATGGACGACGGAGAGGACATAGAGTTCGGGCCGGGTGATCTCATGGTCTGCCCGCCCGGACATGACGCCTGGATCCTCGGTGATGAGCCCTGCGTGGTCATCGACTGGACCGGCGTCGCCGACTACGCCAAACGGTAGACGACTGCACCGTGTCCCGCCCACTCATCGCACGCGCGCGAGGCAGGCGTGGCACGCGTCGGCGGGCGCGGTGCGTTCCATGACCGCGGCGATGGCGTCAACACATTGCGGTCTTCGCAGCCGGTCATGGGAGGCTCGTTCGGCTCGAGACGCCGGTGGCAATGTGGCGGGAGAGGATGGCGTCGGAGACTCCGCTCGCCTTCTCGAGCCACCATCCCAACGTCAGCATAAAATCGACTCAGCGGCAAGGCGATTCAGCTCATGGAGCCACGGCGAACCCACTCCCGGTGGCCTTGGCCTGATACATCGCCGCGTCCGCGCGCCGGATCAGCGACTCACGGGTCCCGTCCGGACCGGCGAGTGCGATGCCGACGCTGGCGGTGAACCGAAGACCACGCCCGCCCGAACCGGGGCCGACCTGCAATTCGGTGACCCGGGTCGCGACGGCAATGGCATCCTCGACCGAACCGATCTCCGGGCACACGATGAGAAATTCGTCGCCCCCGATCCGCGCCACGGTGTCAGCGGGACGCACCACCGATTGCAGCCGTTCGGCCCACCGGATCAGGGCGTCATCGCCCACCGCGTGGCCGAGCCGGTCGTTGACAATCTTGAACCCGTCTAGGTCGACCAGCAACACCGCAACCCCGAACTCGCTGCGGCGCGCCGCCTCCAAGGCCACATCGATCCGCCGATGCGCCAGGGCCCGGTTCGGTAGTCCGGTCAACACATCGTGCACGCTCTGATACCGCAGCCCCTCCTCCGCCTCGATACGCCGGACCGCCGCCGCCAGCACCGCGGCCACCGACAGCAGGAACATCACCTCGCGGTCGGAATACTCCCGGGGGCGCACACTGTGCGCGGTCAACACACCCCACACCGACCCGGCGCTTCCGATGGGGACGCACACCCCGGACCGCAGTCCCCGGGTCTTCATGGTGTCGGTGGAAAAGCGGTGCTCCCCGTAGCGGTCGGGGCAGATGATGGTCTCGTTGACCGCCGCCGCATATCCCGGTTGGGAAGCGGCACCAGCGGCGAAGGCCTGCAGTGCGGGTGGTTGCCCCCGGTAGGCGAGCACCCGCAACACGCCGCCCGACTCACCGGCCCGGGCGACCGCGGCGCAGTTGACCCCCATCAACGCGGCGGCCGCGTCCGCGGCGCCCGCGAGTACGTCGTGGAGGTCGCCGTCCACGGCGAGCCGACTCAGCTCGGCGAGGGCTTGTTGTTCGCGGGCCCGGTACGCCGCCGCCTCCATCGCCGTGTGCAAGCGTTGTTCGTGCTCCTGCGCCGTCCGCAGGTCCTGGGCGATGC
>NZ_JBFUGT010000265.1:0-9152 GCF_056402775.1 Rhodococcus sp. P3_B8 | reverse complement strand
GACAGGTCTCGATTCCTGCTGCCGACGGCGGTGGTCCTCGTTACGACCTGGCCGGCGATTGGGCTGGAACATGCCACGACGTACTGGGAACTCCCTCCCTACTCGTTGGACCGCGGCGGCCGTTCAAGTAGTCTTCGATCAGCATCTGATTGAGATATTCGGGACAGCGGCCCGGCCCATGGTGCTTCTGAATTGCCCTCCAGAGCTGGCAAACGCACATATCTCCAAGGTGTTCTCGGAACGTCTTCCCCTGGCCGGTAAGGTATTTGATTCGGACATTTATAAATCCCTGTTTCGTATGACGTTGCGCAGCCTCGGTGATTTTGATTCTCGATCCATGCCGCGGGCAATGGGAAAAGGGCGATATGTTGGTGCGTGAACAATGTTTTTTTGCTGTGGCTCATAAGCTTGTCCACGMTATCCTGCATCGAGCCGAATTTCTCGAGCTGTTTGGACGGCTCCACGGCCTCGATATGACGGCCGGTTGTCGATCGGAGAAACCCTCCGGGAGATGGCCGTTCAAAGGCTTTCAGATCCACTAATACGTCGGGAGCTGATTTGTGGCCTGAAAGGCGACTGCGGAACAGATGCACAGGTGGGCCCCATACATCGTTGCACTGGCACACGGACAGCGGGGCGCGCCGTGATCGACTCGCACCCACTGACTGGGGTTTGGGGGCAGACCGAGCGGGTACGCGAAGGCGGTGAAGGCGAACGAGCAATTGCAGGAAGGGCGCTCCGGTGCCGCGGGGGAGCAGGCCTCGGTGCTGTTCATCGCGGATCCGGGCAAACCTGCGGCTGTTGCCGAACGCATTGCGGAGTGCCTGCCGGAACGCCTGCGCAGCTCTGACCGGGTCGGGCGCCGGTGGACGACGTGCGTACGCCGCAAACCGTACCTGCCCGACGAGCAAGCAGACTTCGCAGATGTCATCGACACAGTCGATCCGTCCTCCGAAGCGGAAGACATCGTCGTGTACCTCACCGATCTGCCCCGCCGCGTGGACACCCTGCCCGTGGTGGGCGAAGTCAGCGCCGACCACCTCTTCGCGCTCATCTCCGTCGCCGGGGTGGGCGGCGTCAACATCGAGCGCCGCGTCCGCACCGTCACCGAACTCGCGATCGCCCGCATCCTCGGGGAACCGGAACTCAAGCCCCCCGGCGGGGCGCGGCGGTTCCCGTGTGTGCAGATTGAGGACGGTATCCGGTACTTCGCGCCCTCGGGACTGCGGCGACTGCGACTGCTGTCGGGGATGGTGCGGGYCAACCGGCCGTGGCGACTGGTCACCGGACTGTCGAAGGTGCTCGTCGGCGCGTTCGCCACGGGTGCGATCGCSCTGGCCACCGAGACGATCTGGTTGTTCGCCGACACGATGGGCCCATGGCGTATGAGTGCGGCGACGGTCCTGTCGATCGTGGCGATGATTCTGTGGCTGATCCTCGAYCACGAACTGTGGGAGCGGCCGAAGTCGCCGGAGGAGCGTGATCGTTCGGTGCTGTACAACACCGCGACCGTGGTCACCCTGGTCATCGGCGTCGTCATCCTCCACGTGGCCCTGTTCGGCCTGCTCCTGTTCACCACGTGCCTCGCTCTTCCCCCGGAACTGYTGTCCCGCATTCTCGGGCGCGCGGTGAACTTCTCCGATTACCTGACGCTCACCTGGTTGCTGGCGTCCATYGCCACCATCGGTGGGGCCCTCGGGTCGGGTCTCGAGGACGACGCCGCCGTCAAGGAGGCGGCGTACGGGGTCCGGCAGCGGCAACGCATCGAGGAGACCCAGAGTCAGTCGAACGAGGCGTGATGATCGCGGCCTACGAACCCGCGACCCAACTCGCGAACGCTGACGAAGTTTGCGATATACCGTCGACCGATCCATCACCGGAATCGATCGCCTTTTAAACTCAATCGGCGAGGGCGCCCGACGGCCGGCCTTGGCGCGTCCGGTGACCGATCGCCTTACGGGATAGCGACCGGGATGCGGATTCCGGCAAGTTCGTGAGAATCATGCACTTACACGACGTTGAGAACACCGAGCGTTCTTTGACCCAGGTGAGCATGGTGGTCGCGGAGGATGTCCCGAGTTCCGTGGAGTTTGGTGGGGCCCGGTGACGGATCAGGCTGCGCTCGCCTCGTCGTTGTGCACCAAGATTCGACAGGTTGGGCGGACTCGCGTGTCTCGGTTCGGGTCCGCGTGGGTGATGTCGGTTCTGTCGAGCTTGCGGGCGGGCTGTTTCCAGTCGGTGGTTCAGAGCTTGTCGGCGAGCACGTCGAGGTTGCTGATTTCGGGCGGCGCAGCGAAGAGTTCGTCGGCGCGTTCACCGAGGGCCTTGCCGACCGGCCCATTGAGATGTGTTTCACGGGCGGCCTCGTCGGGGAATGCGTCGATGATGCCGAACGTCGAGGGACCGAACCGTACCGCCAACCAAGGCTTCGTGCCGGGCTCCTGCTCGACGAGCGGCAGCGCGGATCGGAGGAATTCCTCGACCGCGTTTTCCTTGCCGGGTTTGGCTTCGAGTCGGACCAGCAGCGCCTTGGTGGCCATGTCGGGTCTCCTGTTCGAGGTGGTGGACATGGTCCAGCATCACACCATCGACCGGTAAAGGGAAGAAGCCCGCGAGCCCACAAATCAAKGAAACCGATCTCACCCCTAGTAATCGTGGAGCCGGAAGAGGAGACTCCATGGTGGACGGAATGCGACGCCTGGAATGCACCCGCTGTTGTCGGCTGTGACGCGAAACATGTTGGCGCGCAAAAGTTTTGGTTTTGCTTTCAGTTCCGTTCGCTGTCGCGTCTGCCCCAGCAGCACGATTCATTCGGTCGCTCACACGTAACCGCCTGTGGCCGCCGGGCCGGGATCCACCGGAAAACGCAGCATCAGGGAGTCGAGATGAAAGCGCTTGTGTACGACGGGCCACGTGAGGTTCATGTGAAGGATGTGCCCGATGCGAGGATTGAGCAGCCGACCGATGTGCTGGTAAAGATCACCAGCACCAACATTTGCGGGTCGGATCTCCACATGTATGAGGGCCGCACCGATCTGGAGCCCGGGATGGTCCTCGGTCACGAAAACTTGGGGATCGTCGCCGAGGTGGGCAATGCGGTGGTCAAGGTCTCACCCGGGGATCGGGTGTGCCTGCCGTTCAACATCGGCTGCGGTTTCTGCCGAAACTGCGAGGAAGGATTGACCGCGTTCTGCCTGACGGTGCACCCGGATCCGAAGATGGCCGGCGCCGCATACGGGTTCGCCGGGATGGGCCCGTTCTGGGGCGGGCAGGCGGAGTATCTGCGGGTGCCGTTCGGCGACTTCAACTGTCTGCGGCTGCCCGAGGATGCCCAGGACAAGGAAACCGACTACGTGATGCTCTCCGACATCTTTCCCACCGGCTGGCACTGCACCCGCCTCGCGGACATGCAGCCCGGCGATTCGATGGTGGTGTACGGGGCCGGGCCGGTCGGGTTGATGGCGGCGTATTCGGCGATGATCCAGGGCGCGAGCAAGGTGATGATCGTCGACCGGCATCCGGACCGGCTCAAGCTCGCCGAGGAGATCGGCGTCATTCCGATCGACGATTCGAAGGGCGACCCGGTCGAGCAGGTCCTGGAACAGACCCGCGGGCAGGGTGCCGACAAGGGTTGTGAGTGCGTCGGGTATCAGGCGCACGACCCGCAGGGTCACGAGGACGCCGCGATGACGATGAACCGGCTCGTCGACTCGGTGCGCTTCACCGGCCACATCGGGGTGGTCGGCATCTTCCTGCCCCAGGACCGAAACGGCCCCGACGAACTCGAACGCCACGGCAAGATCGCCTTCGACATGGGCAAATTCTGGTTCAAGGGGCAGAAGGTCGGAACCGGGCAGGCCAACGTCAAGCACTACAACCGGCAGCTGCGCGACCTGATCCACCAGGGCCGTGCCAAGCCGTCCTGGATCGTCTCCCACGAACTGCCACTGGCCGAGGCCGAGTCCGGCTACCAGCATTTCGATGCCCGCGACGACGGATGGACCAAGGTCGTAATGCATCCGTGAGGCGGCCCGGACCGAGAGGAGCACAACGATGGCAATGACACTGCAGGGCAAGCGGATCGCGATACTTGCTGCCGACGGGGTCGAAAGAGTCGAACTCGAGCGACCCCGCGACGCGGTGCACCAAGCCGGTGGGCACACGGAGCTGCTGTCGCCGAAGACCGGCGAAATCCAGGCACGCAACAACGACCTCGACGCGGCCGGCACGTTCACCGTAGATCGGGCCGTGTCCGATGTTTCGGTCGACGACTATGATGCCTTGCTGCTGCCGGGCGGCACGGTGAACCCGGACAAGCTGCGAATCGAGGAGGCGGCGGTGTCGTTCGTGCGCGACTTCGTCGGCTCGGGAAAGCCGGTCGGGGTAATCTGCCACGGTCCCTGGACCCTCGTCGAGGCCGGTGTGGCCAAAGGCAGAACGCTCACCTCATACCCGAGTTTGCGGACCGACCTGCGCAACGCCGGGGCCGACGTCGTCGACGAAGAGGTCGCGATCGACGGGAACCTGATCTCGAGCCGCTCGCCCGACGACCTCCCCGCCTTCTGTCAGGCCATCGTCGCGCAGTTCGCGAAGCCCCGGGCGGGTGCGTCATGACAGTGAACCAGACCTCGGTGTCCCTCGACGATGCGCAGCGGGTGATCGCCGCCGGGCAGGCCAAAGCTGACGAGATCGAGTCGCCGTCGAACATTGCGGTGGTCGATGCCGGCGGCAACCTCGTGGCCCACGTGCGGATGGACGGTGCCTGGATCGCCAGCATCGACATCTCGATCAGCAAGGCGTTCACCGCGCGGGCGCTGGACATCTCGACCGAGGACCTCGCGGCCGACGCGGGTCCGGGCGGGCAGTTCTACGGGATACACGTGTCCAACGGTGGGCGCATCATGATCTTCACCGGCGGTGTGCCGCTGCGGCACAACGGCCAGGTCGTCGGGGCGGTCGGCGTCAGCGGCGGCACCGGGGAGCAGGACAAGACCGTCGCCGAGGCGGCCGTGGCGGCGCTGTGAGCAGTGACCTGCGTCGTCAGGGAACTGCGTCGACAGGGCAACGTCGACAGGGCGACGTCGCGGATGTGAGCGTCGAAGCGGTCGGAAAGGTGGCGCACTGCTGGTGCGGATCACCCCCGAGAAGGTGTACGGAGAACATCACCGGTGAAGAGCAACGGGCGATGATCATGACCACTGGTCGACGATGACGGTCGACGACGGCAACGCCGCCGGGGGATCCGCCGGCCGCGAGCCCGACACCGACGGATCGCAGGAGTCTGATAGGCGGTCGGTGGGCAACCTGGAGTTGTTCTTCGACCTCACCTTCGTGTACGCGATGTCGCAGGTCACACACCTGATGCTCAGTGACATCTCCTGGCAGGGTTTCGGCCGGGGTGTGCTCGCGTTGCTCGCCCTGTGGTGGGCGTGGGTGTGCTACGCCTGGCTGACCAACACATTCGAAACGGCGCGGGTGACGCACAAGACTTTGATCATCGTCGCGATGGCGGCGATGCTCATCGCTGCGATCGCACTGCCGACCGCATTCACCACCGGGGCCCTCGTTTTCGGGCTCGCATTGCTCGCCGTCCGCCTCATCAACGTCGGTATTTTCCTCGCCGCGTCATCCCGAGACGAGGATGGATTGGCGTCGGCGATCCGCCGACTGGCGCCGGGCCTGCTCGTCGGGCCGGCCGTGATCGTTGCCGCTGCTTTTGTGGCCTCCCCCTACCGTGAGTTGCTGTGGGTCGCGGCGGCGGCGGTCGACTTCGGCAGTCCCCTGATAGCGGGAATCAGCGGACTTCGGGTCGTACCTTCGTATTTCATCGAGCGCCACGGTTCGGTCATCATCATCGCGCTGGGCGAGACGATCATTGCGCTGGGGGCGGGGGCAACCGAAAACCTGCGCCGTCCCGCTGTTCTCGGCGCTGTGGTTCTCGGGGTGCTGATCTCGGCCACCCTGTGGTGGACCTACTTCGGCCTCACTGCCGGCGCCGAAGAACGGATGCGGCGAACACCCAGTGTCGATCGGGTACGGTTGGCGCGCGATGCCTACAGCTACCTGCACCTTCCGCTCGTCGCGGGGATCGTCTTCTTCGCCCTCGGGGCACGGGTTTCGGTGGAACACATCGACGAGCCGCTGGCGCCGCTGGCCGCCCTCGCCCTCACCGGTGGGGTGGCACTGTTCTACGCTGCCGAGGTGGCCTACCGATGGCGTGACCATCATCAGCTCACCGTCGATCGGCTCCTCACCGCCGTCGCGGCCCTCCTAGTTTTTCCGGTGGCGATTTCCGTCCCCGCCGTCTTGACGCTGACCGTTCTTACCGCGATCGGAGTCCTGCGACTCGCGTGGGAGCTGTGGCGGCGCCCGCAGATAGGCACCGGCATAGCGGGAGCCGTACGGTGAGAACGACTCCGCTGACGTAGTACGGGCATTCCGCGTATTCCGATGATCTCGAACTCGCGCCGGCCGACCCTCTCGTCTGGCATTCGACGCGCACGAGGTGCTCGAGGCCGCTGGGAAGAACTGTCCGGACGACGAGCGGATGCTGTGGCAAGGCCTGGACCAGCTCATGGTCGGCATCACCCACGTCCGGCGCGGCAATGTGGAGGGCGCGATCGCCCTGCTTCGCCGTGCGTCGGCCCGTCCTGCCCACTACGAACCGGCCGCGCCGTACGCCATCGACGTCGCAGGTTTGGTCGATAGCCGCCGCGCTGACGGCCCTGAAATGTCGCCACCCGTCGCTGCTCTCGGCGAGGGGGTCGACGCGGCCGCGGTAGACGAGTATCAGCAATGCGCCGGGGGAACCGTAGACGGAATACAAGAAGTCGATCACCACGGGAGCGCCGATCTCGTCGCTGGCCGCACCCGACAAGGTCACGTCATGTGGGCCTTCGGCTGGATGCTCGGACCGCGCGAGCAGCCTGCTCCCTCTCCTCGGACTCGGTCCTCGCTCTCCTCTCTATTGTGTCCGCGGCTCTTCCGATGTGTGGTAGATCCGCTACTTCGAGTCCGACAGATTTCCTCGGCCCTCGGGCCCACCAGGTCCCAGATCGCCTCGCCTCGCCTCGCATTCGCGGACGAGCCCCGGAAGATCCACCACCCGACGGGAGAGCGGGAAGGTGACCGTCCTAGAGTCGCATCGAGCCGGACTCCAGGTACCGCTGGTGGAACGAGAACGCCTCCCCGAGCAGGTGCGGCGTCTGGCCGGCTCCCACAGTTGCCGTCGCCCGCTCGACATAATCGGTGAGCAACGGCCGGAATTCCGGATGCGCGCAGCGCTCGATGATCACCCGTGCCCGACGACGCGGCGACAACCCCCGCAAGTCGGCAAGGCCCTGCTCGGTGACCAGTACCTGGGTGTCGTGCTCGGTGTGGTCGACGTGCGGGGTCATCGGGACGATCGACGAGATCGCCCCGTTCTTCGCCGTGGACGGGCTGAGGAACATCGACAGGTACCCGTTGCGCGCGAAGTCCCCGGATCCGCCGATGCCGTTCATGATCTTGGTGCCCATCACGTGCGTCGAATTGACGTTCCCGTAGACGTCGGCCTCCAGCATCCCGTTCATCGCGATGATTCCCAATCGGCGGACCACCTCGGGGTGGTTGCTGATTTCTTGCGGACGGAGCCGGATGTGCTGCCGGTAGAAGTCGATGTTGGAGGTCAACTCCTCGATCCCCGCCTCCGAGAGCGCCAGCGCGGTAGCCGACGCGAACCGGACGGTGCCGTGCTTGATCAAGTGCAGCATCCCGTCCTGGATGACCTCGGAATAGCAGGTCAAACCCCGATACGGGCCGCGATCGAGGCCGCCGAGTACGGCATTGGCCACGTTTCCGACGCCAGCCTGCAGTGGCAGCAGGGTGTTCTCCGGGAGCCGGCCACGCCTCACCTCGTGGTCGAAGAAGTCCAGCACGTGGGCAGCGATCGCCTCGCTGACCGCATCGGGAGCGGTCAGCGCGCTCGCACTGTCGGGGGCATTTGTTTCCACCACCGCAACAACCTTGGCCGGGTCCACCCGGTAATGCGGTTGCCCGATGCGGTCCTCGACGTCTGTGAGTTCGATCGGCCGGCGGTGCGGGGGCAGAGCTGTGCCGTAGTAGATGTCGTGGATACCGTCCATCGCGTCCGGGACCCACGAGTTGACCTCGAGAATGACTTTCTCCGCGACGTCGAGCCACGTCTTGTTGTTTCCGACCGACGCGGAGGGGATCAGCTCGCCGGTCTCGGTGATGCCGGAAACCTCGACGACCGCGACGTTTACCACGCCGTAGTAGCCCTCCCACACCTGCT
Source organism: Rhodococcus sp. P3_B8 (assembly GCF_056402775.1). Lineage (NCBI taxonomy): Bacteria > Bacillati > Actinomycetota > Actinomycetes > Mycobacteriales > Nocardiaceae > Rhodococcus > Rhodococcus sp. P3_B8. The sequence goes on along the minus strand of NZ_JBFUGT010000265.1, from coordinate 859 downwards.
GGGCCACGTGTGAGAGGTGGATGTCGACGTAGTCCATCCGCCCCTGGTTGATCTTCTGACGCGCCGTGGATTCCGCCTGGTAGGGCATCCGCAGGGCGATTCCGTCGATCTCAGTGAGCATCCTCTCGGTCTCCGTCGACACGGACGCCCCGGTCAGCAGGTCGATGGTGAAATTCGCGCCGGCCGCGCGGGCGGCGTGAATCCGGTCGGCCAAGGCCGGGATGACCGCCTTGGGTGTCCCGGCACTGGCGAAACCGCTGACAGCAACGGTGTCACCCGGACCGATGGCCTTCACCGCTTCCTCCGCCGACGTCACCTTCTGCTGGAACGCCGAGTGTCGAATCCGGCTCGACTGCACCGGGGACGCGGGATCACTGATCTGGRGGCTCACGGCGGCCAGTGTAGGAGTGGACGACGTGACGCGACCACCCCGAAAGATCCTGATGTTCACCGGATCACATCCGGTGTTCACCACTATCCCCCGTCCTCGACCGTTCGTCGCGGCGGACCCGCCGCTCGTCGGCTCCGCGAGGTCGCCCGCCGAATCGCGCCCGAATGCGCGTCGAATTGTGATCCTGGTCACTGCCCGGGCGCTTCCGTGAGCGGGCCGGGCGATCATGACGCCGACAGGTCTCGATTCCTGCTGCCGACGGCGGTGGTCCTCGTTACGACCTGGCCGGCGATTGGGCTGGAACATGCCACGACGTACTGGGAACTCCCTCCCTACTCGTTGGACCGCGGCGGCCGTTCAAGTAGTCTTCGATCAGCATCTGATTGAGATATTCGGGACAGCGGCCCGGCCCATGGTGCTTCTGAATTGCCCTCCAGAGCTGGCAAACGCTCCAGAGCTGGCAAACGC
>NZ_JBFUGT010000264.1:0-9152 GCF_056402775.1 Rhodococcus sp. P3_B8 | reverse complement strand
GAGGAGCCGCCGGTCGAGGAGACCGAGCCGCCGGTCGAGGGAGAAGATCCCGAGGCCGAGGGCGAGGATCCGCCGGGAAACGAGGAACAGACACCGGAGAATCCCTGATGCACTCCGCCTGCGCGGGCACACTCACTCGGTCAGTTCGTTGACGCGATCCGCGAGCAGCGCGCAGTAGGTCCGGTCGGTGCCCGGGGCGAGCCGCACCCGGTAACTGGTGTGGTCGCCCCGGAACAGGTAGCCGTTCACGTCGTCGATGGCCTCGGCGTATTGCTGCCACACCGTCCACGGGCGCCACCAGTTCAGAATCACCGCCTGCCACCGGCGGGTACGGAGCCGGTCGAGGAGGTCCGTCACCCATGCCGCCGGGTCGGCGAGTGAGAAGGCCGCCGACTGGTCTGCGAACGTGCGCAGCGGCGAGTTGCCCGGGCAGCAGCAGATGGCGTCCAGTGGGTCGGCGATCTGCCACACGGGCATCCCCGTGATCGGGCGTTGCCCGGCGATGCCCCACCCCGGCAGGTCCGGAGACGCCGGCCGGAGGGGATCGGCGATCAGTCCGACCCCCCGCACATCCAGGGCGGGGTGCTGGCCCCGTCCCACTTCGGCCGCCACGTTGCCGGCGAGCGCGGCGCCGCCCGAGTAGCCGAGCAGAACAACGGGATTCGGGTCCTCCGCGATCATCCGCAACAGGAGTGCGCGTCCTTCGGACAGCGCCTTGTCGAACGCTGAACCACCCGGGTCGGGCACCGGTCCGTAGCTCGCCTCCCACGGAACCTGCTTGACGACGAACCGCACGGGATCCAGCAATTGTGTCGTGTTGGTGAGCATGTTGACGCCCCGATCCTCACCGATGCCGCGGCAGCACAGAACAGTGATCATGCAACCTCCCAGGTGAGTGCCGATGCGCACCCGAGCACACTGTGCCACTCACGTGCGGGGGTGTCCCCTGACCGGGGGAGTCGAGATTCATCCGATGCACCGCCTGATCGGGGGACAGACGTCGGCGCCGCGCCGGGAGAGAGTTGTCCCGTACCGGGATCAGCCGTTCACGTGGACAGGAGCCTTCGGCATGTCACCCATCTCCAGTATCGAGGTCGCCCGAGCCCGGCGGTCTCGCCGCGTGTTGTTCGTCGGCAATCCCACCCGCTACAACGATGTATCGCAGTGGGCGATGGTCCGGCAATGGGTGGCCCTCCACGGAATGGAACCGATCCGCGAACTCGAGGGTGACGTGCTCTGCGTCATCGTCACCGAGGACATCCTGGACGGACGTTGTTCGCCGAAGGAGTTGGCTGCCGTTCAGCGCGCCCGTGCGCTCGGCGTGCCGTGCATCAGCGTCCATGACACGACCTTGATCTGGCAGGTGACCGCCCGCGTTCGGGCGCGAATGGGGCGGCCACAGGTCGGTGCGTCGGCCGCGCCCCACCGTGGCGGGGCGTGACACGGGAGAGCGTCGATGCCGGACCGTTCGAATTCTCGAGTCAGTCACCGAATTTCGGTGCTGGCTCGTGAAAATTGATCTTCGATTCGGTGATGGGATCGCATACGTCTCGCAATCGCCAACTTTGGGTATGCAATTCGAGTGTTGGCAGGACTTCGAGTGCGCGAAGACGCCTTGATGCGGACTTGACTGCGTGAAAATCCTTCTGCCCGAACACCTGTGGTCAGTTTGCCGAAAAAGACTGTCCCCGAACCAATTGTAGGAGCGAATAACCGCTGCTCAGTCCGTATTTAGTGCAGACCGCACGGTCTCATGTCGCCGGTGCGGATGAGACAGGACGGAATCGCGCTGATAGCGTCCACACTCGTTGTGAATGTTCGAAGTCGTCTATCTACATGGCGGTGCTCGGGGCACTTCTGGTTTTTGCTCGTTGGTGACGACGGCACTGTCCGCGTCCGGAGATCCGCTGTCGTGAAACGGCCGACTCGACCATCACACTCTGCCGACGGTCGGTTCGACAGTGGAGGGGATGCATGGCGACGTTCAACTCGACTGTGGAGAGATCTTCAGCTGTTCACAGCGTTGCGGCGGTTTCAGCGCAACGAGGGGTCGCACGCCGACACTGGCTGGCCGTGTACATCAGGCGAATTCTCCTCACCGACACCCTCGTCGTGGTGGCAGCGGTGGCTCTGGCTCAATGGGTGCGCTTCGGAGGCCCCGGGTCTCTTGTCGACTCGCGCACTCTGAGCAATGTGAGCTACGGTCTGATTTCCGTCGCTCTCGTGGCGTCGTGGCTCGCCATGCTCGCCGTCTTTCACGTGCGATCCCCACGAGTGGTCGGGAGTGGCCCGGAGGAGTATCGACGCATCGCCACCGCGACGCTACGACTGTTCGGGCTCATCGCGATCGCAGCGCTCCTCCTGCAGTTGGAATTGGCACGGCTGTACCTGGCGATCGCATTCCCCACGGGTCTACTCGGTCTTCTGCTGACCCGTTGGATGTGGCGCCGCGTCCTCGCTCGCAAGCGTGCGCGCGGGCTGTGCCAGACATCGGTGTTGGTCGTCGGAGGCGAACACTCCGTGCGCAACCTCGCAAGGACCTTCGACCGTGGAACAGCGGACGGGTACACCGTGGTCGGGGTATGTATCCCAGCTCATTACCGGTCGTCCGACGACACGATCACCGTGGACGGACGGTCGATTCCGGTCCTCGGCGACGAGCACGACGTCGTCGATGCGATCGAGCGATCCGGTGCCGACACCGTCGCGGTCACGGCGACCGAGCATCTCGGCCATCACGGGCTTCGTGAAATGGTGTGGGACCTCGAGCAGTTGGACGTCGACATGGTGGTCGCTCCGGGAATGATGGACGTCTCCGGGCCGCGCCTCGAGATGCGACCTGTCGCGGGTCTGCCTCTGATCCACGTGGAGAAGCCGCGCTATCACGGCGCGAAGCGGTTCGGGAAGACGTCGTTCGATCTGATCTTTGCCATTGTTGCGCTCGTGCTGGCGAGTCCCGTGATGGTTGTCGCGGCGGTGGCGGTCAAGCTGACGAGTCGAGGGCCGGTGTTCTACAAATCGGAACGAATGGGCATGGATGGCAGGCCGTTCCCGATGCTGAAGTTTCGGTCGATGGTGGACGACGCCGACAAGCACCGCGCGACCCTGAGCGGGCACAACGACGGTGCCGGAGTTCTGTTCAAACTGCGGGAGGATCCGCGTGTCACCCGTGTCGGCCGCGTCATGCGCAAGTTCAGCATCGACGAGTTGCCACAGTTCATCAACGTGCTGCGACGCGAAATGAGTGTGGTGGGACCGAGACCTCCCCTGCGGGTCGAGGTCGAGTCCTACGCGAGCGAGGTGCATCGCCGACTCCTGGTGAAGCCCGGTGTTACCGGCCTGTGGCAGGTGAGCGGACGCTCGGACCTGTCGTGGGAGGACTCGGTGCGTCTGGATCTGTCCTACGTCGAGAACTGGTCGATGGTCGGCGACATGCTGATCATCGCCAAGACCCTGAAGGCTGTGGTGGCGAGTGACGGCGCGTACTGATGGTGCGGGTCAGGTTCGCGCCCGGCAAGGCCGCACCGTGAGACGTCCGAAGAAGCTCATCGCAGTGCATCCCTCCGACGAGATGTACGGGGCCGACCGGGTCTTCTTGGAAGCTCTGACCGAAGTTCCGAGTGATTGGGACGTGGAGGTGTGGCTGCCGACCGACGTCGACTATCCCGGGAACGAGCTGTCGACTGCGTTGGCCGAGTTGGGGCATACGGTGCGCAGGATGCCACTTCCCGTGATCCGGCGTTCGTATCTCCGCCTCGGAGAGCTCCCCGGACTGGTCGGCCGCTTCCTTCGCACAGCGGGTGCCGTGGTGCGTGCGCGGCCGTCGAAGATGTACGTCAACACGTCGGCACTGGTTCTGATGCTGCCGTTGGCGCGGCTCATCGGTGCGGCAACTGTGCTGCATCTCCACGAATTCCTGGATCGCAAGACAGCGCTCTTCGTGACTCCGTTCATGTCGTTCGCGCAACGGATCGTGTGCGTGAGCAACGCCGTCCGCCTTCCGCTGCCCGAAAAGTTCGACCGCCGATCGGTAGTGGTCTACAACGGTTTCGAGCTGCCGGAACCGACACCGTTCGTCGTCGACGAGCGGCTTGTGTGCTTGGTGGCGAGCAGGTGGAACACGTGGAAGGGGCACGATGTTCTCCTCGACGCGTGGGACGGTCTCGATCGGTCGGACATCGAACTGATCGTCTTGGGGGCGCCGCCCCTGAACGGCGCGTCTGTCGACGTGGTTGATCGCGTAAGGCGACTCGAACGCCCCGACAGCGTGTCGATAGTCGGTCAGACCGACAATGTTCGCAAGTACCTCGATGCGGCACATCTGGTGTTGGTGCCGAGCATCAAGCCGGATCCGTTGCCGACCATAGCCATCGAGGCGATGGCGGCGGGACGCGCTGTGCTGGCCAGTGACAGTGGCGGTCTGCCCGAGATCATCGGTGACGACGTGGGGCGTCTCGTACCCACAGGTGATGTGGCGGCGTGGCGGCAGGCGCTCGAGGAGTTTTCGATCGAAGACGCGACGGAACGCGCGAACCAGGCGCGGCGGAGATTCGAGGCACAGTTCGGCGTGCGCCGATTCCGTGACGAGATCGGCAAGGAGATATGGACATGAGCGCACCGGAAGAGGCGCGCGGTGACGGGTGCACGATCTCGGTCGTGATTGTGACGTACAACAGCGCTGCCGTTATCGAACAGTGCCTGTCCGCGCTCGGATCCGGTGCCGAGCTGGACATCATTGTCGTCGACAACAATTCGATCGACGACACGATCGTCAGGGTATCCGAGGTGTGTCCGAGCGCTCGGGTGATCCGAAGTGAAGAGAACCTCGGATTCGCCGGCGGGGTCAACAGAGGAGTGTCGGAGGCGCGGGGCGAACACGTGCTTCTGCTGAACCCCGATGCCGTTGTCGACGCGGAGAGCGTGTTCGCGCTGGGTCGGACCCTCGATGCGGACGGCAGTATCGGCATAGTCGCGCCGCTGCTCGACAAACCGGGGGAACGGCTCGCTATCAGAGAGTGTGGCAGGCAACCGGATCTGTGGCGCGTGCTGTGCCACTATTCCGGCCTTTCACGACTGGCAGGGTATTCGCCGCTCGTCGAAGGGCTGTATCTCCTCAAACGGCACTCGTCGGTGGAACCGAGGGACGTCGACTGGGTGTCCGGTGCGTGCATGCTGGTGCGACGTGAGACCTGGATGCGATTGGGCGGACTGAGCCGTCGGTGGTTCATGTACGCGGAAGATATCGAGTTCTGCTTGCGGGTCAAGGAATCTGGTGAGCGGGTCGTCACGGTGCCCTCGGTAACGGGGGTTCATCTGATCGGCGAGAGTTCGACGACGCCCACGGTGTCGCGGGTGCCCAACTCGGCCTGGGTAGTCAACATGTACGACCTGTACAAGCTGCGCCTGTCTCGCACGCGATTGCAGAACATCGGTTGGAAATGGGCAGTCGCGGGAGGTCTGTTCGCGCGTTCCGCCGCCTACAAACTGCGCGCGGGCTCGGAGTCCGACCAGGAGAACGACTGGGGCGCCGAATCGGTGAAGTTTCGTGTGTTCGCCCAGGACCTTCTGGCGGTCTCGTCCGCTCGGACGACATCCGAGAGCGAGAGCAGGAGTTCACTGTGACGAGCGGGCCGGATCAGAAGGTGTCGGCACCGGACCTTTTCAGCGCACCTCGCAGCCGCAACGATGTGGTCACCTTTCTGCTGGTGTGCGCGGTTGTCGCCGCATCGTTTCTCGGTCGCTACTCGTTCGATGTTGCGGGTTTCACCGTGCGCTGGGAGCAGGTGGCGCCCGTGGCGTTCGTGGGCTGGTTGATCGTCAACCCCGGTTCCCGACTCGATCTTCTTCGTACACTGCGGCATCCCGTCGTGCTGACGTTTCTCGCATTCATCGCCTGGAATGCGGTGTCGACCGTTCTTTTTTCGCCCAGTCTGGGCAAGAGTGTGGCGATTCTGGGCTGGCTCACCATCGATCTGTTGTTGCTGGCGGGTCTGATGTCGCTCGGCGCCCGAGCGGTGTGGGCCGAGAACATCGGGATCCGATTCGTCGTTCCCTGGGCTTTCGCAGGTTTCGCGATGTATCTCATCGCCAACCGAACCGGGGGTGGTGTGTCTTGGGGAACCAATCTCGATTCGCTCTACGACGTCTACGTCAGCCGGCTGTCTGCCACGGAAGCGAACATCTACGCCGCGATCCTCGTGTTCTGGACCCTGTTGCTGGTTGCCCGGAAGGGCACCGACCGGCGTTGGATGATCGCGGCGGCGGTGACGGTCCCCTTGGGATTGATCGCATCCCAGACCCGCACAGCGGTGTTCTGCATGGTGATGGGATTGGCCGTCTACGTTGGCTACGAACTTGTGCGGCGCCGCCGGAACCCCACTCCTCTGCGAGCATTCACCTTCGGCCCCGTTGCCGTCGTCGTCGGCGTTCTGGTCGCCTATGGAGCCGCGACCGTCCTTCCGGACATCGGCACGGAACGACCTTCGCCGAGCCGTCACGAGACCGCGCCCGAGGTGCGCACCGACACATCGCGCCCGGCCCAGGACAAGCTGGGGGACATCGACTTCAGCGGTGGAACGGTTGGATTCCGCATGGCGGTCGCACGAGAAGCCGCGGAGGACATCCGGGGTGTTCACCTCTGGTTCGGTAACGGCACCAATACCTTCGGCCTTCGCCATGAACAACCCGGGTCGCCCGGCGTGTCAGGGCACATCATCATGCTTCCGGTCCAGATCTTGTACGACGCGGGAATTGTCGGCCTGGCGATTCTGAGTGCATTCGGTGCGGTGGTGTGGCGTCACGTGCCGTGGCGCCGGCGGCCGATCGCCGCTGCCATCGCCGCGACGTTCATCGCGGCCGCGACTCTCACGAGCATGTTCTGGTTCAGCGTCGTGTGGATCATTCTGGCGTCGCTGCTTCGTCCATCGTCTCGGGACGAAGGCGAAACGGGAAGGGAAGCAGCACAGAACGTGGTCGAAGAACACCCGTCCGCACTCGAGACGACAGGAATCGAGAGAATATGAGCAACTCGGTCGCAATCATCGGAACCCGGGGTTATCCCAGCTACTACGGAGGGTTCGAGACCCTGGTGCGGAGGTTGGCGCCGTACTTGGCCGACGAAGGCTGGGACGTCACCGTGTACGGGCGTGCGGGGAGCACCGAGCCCGATGACCCGTTCAGGGACTTCCGCGTCGAGTGCGCGACGACGAGGGGTGTCGAGTCCAAATCGCTGAGCACCCTGTCCTACGGCCTCACGTCATGCCTCGACGCATCCCGGCGTCGTCCCGACGTCGCCTTGGTGATGAACGTGGCGAACGGGTACTGGCTGCCGCTTCTGAAAGCGCGAGGAATTCCGACGGTGGTGAACGTCGACGGAATCGAGTGGGAGCGTGAGAAGTGGGGGAAAGCAGCGAAAGCCGCCTTCCGGACCGGCGCCCGACTCACTGCCCGATTCGGCGACCAACTCGTCTACGACTCCCACGAAATCGAGAGGCGGTGGCGCGACGGGTTCGGCCGCACGGGGGAATTCATCCCGTACGGCGGAACCTTGCCCGACGATCTGGATCCGGTCGAGGGATTCCCGCACCGTTCCTATGCGTTGATGGTGGCACGCTTCGTGCCGGAGAACACGGTGGGTGAGTTCTTCGATGCGGCGAGAGAGTTGAGCGAACGTTGGGACGTCGTGATCGTCGGTTCCTCCGGCTACGGCGGTGACTTCGATCTCAGGGCCGAGAGTTTGGCCGCGACCAGCGAACGAATCCACTGGTTGGGTCATGTCAGCGACGACGACAAGCTCTTCGCCCTGTGGCAGCACGCCGGTGCCTACTTCCACGGGCACAGCGTCGGTGGGACCAATCCGGCCTTGGTTCAGGCGATGGCGTGTGGATCACCGATCGTCGCGCGGGACACGGTGTACAACCGTGAAGTTCTGCAGGATTCCGCGACCTTCGTCGAGCCGGATTCCCGCGAGATCGCGTATGAGATGGATCGAGTGCTGTCGGATCATGCGTTGATGGATGAACTGAGTGTCGCTGCCGAACGGCGTCAGCGGACCCACTACACGTGGGATCAGGTATGCCAGAGCTATTCCAAGGTGTTGTACGGTGCACTGTGATGCGAATGCCCGCGTGCGGCAGTGACGCACGAGCAGACGTCGCCACGTGTCCATGAAGCTGCGGAGAGAACAGTGACACCACCGAACGTCGTCAGTGTCGGCGCATTCGACCGATTCAATTACGGTGACCTCCTGTTCCCGTTGGTACTGGACAGCCGCTGGGCGGCGTTGAGTGGCGGCACGCTGTCGCACTATGCGCTGTGGGGCGCGCAGGGGGACGGGTGGGGTACCGCTCGCTCCGGCAGCGCGAGGGATCTGCGCAGACGCTTCACGGAGCAACCCCCGACGGGGTGCATCGTCGCCGGCGGGGAGGTCCTGAGCGCGACCTGGTACGACCTGACCCGGCACTCGATCCCCAGCGGATTCGACCTCGCGGTCGCCGCTCTCCATCGGTCCGTTCCGCGTAGGCACCTGTCGAGGGTCTGCCGCACCCTCGCGGGAGGAATATGGGAGCTGCCGTTGGTCCCGGACGCAGCGACGAGCCGGCAGATGCCCGTGGTGTACAACGCCGTCGGTGCGACGAGCGTCGATACCCTGTCCGGCGATGATCGGAGCCGAGTTCTCGGTTCGCTCCGCGCCAGCAAATACCTCAGCGTGCGGGACAATTCCAGCGTCGACATCCTGCGCTCTCACGGAATCGACGCGGATCTGGCGCCCGACTCGGCCGCCGTCATCGACAGGCTCTTCCCCGCGACGCAGAAGCGATCGCGGACGCTGGTCTTCCAATGTTCGCGACATTGGCTGCGGGGTCACGAGGACGAGGTCGTCACGCAACTCCGCGCCCTGTCGGAGCGATACGAGATCAGCCTGCTGGCGATCGGGCTGGCAGGGGGTCATTCGGATCTCACCGCCCTGCGGCGCCTGTACCGACAGTTGTCGAGGACGACGAACCGGGTGCGACTGGTCAAACCGGCGAATGTTCGTGACGTGGCAGCGGAGATCGCGTCGGCGGAGTGCTACGTGGGCACGAGCCTGCATGGAAGTATCACGGCGATCGCCTATGGAACGRCCGTGGTCGGTCTGGACCGTATCCCCAAGT
>NZ_JBFUGT010000263.1:0-9171 GCF_056402775.1 Rhodococcus sp. P3_B8 | reverse complement strand
GCCTAATCCTCACAGGCGGACCTCCCCGCCGGGCACCGATCCGGATACTTCGGCGCGGGCGCCGTCTCCGGACACCGGTGGCGTGTTGACTCCGGACAGATCGGCGCCGGTGTCGTTCATCTTCAGCACGTACGGACGGGTGGAGGTGTACCGGACGACGCTGATCGAGGCCGGCTCGGCGACGATCCGCTGGAATCCGTCGAGGTGCGCGCCGAGGGCGTCCGCGAGGACCGACTTGATGACGTCGCCGTGTGAGCACGCCACCCACACGACGTCGCGGCCGTGCAGTTCCGCGAGCCGTGCGTCGTGCTCGCGGACCGCGGCGACGGCCCGGGCCTGGACCTGCGCCAGACCTTCTCCCCCCGGGAACACCGCGGCGGACGCGTGCTGCTGCACGATCTTCCACAGCGGTTCCTCGAGCAGGACCTTCAGCTCGCGACCGGTCCACTCGCCGTAGTCGACCTCGACCAGCCGATGTTCCACCACGGGGGTCAGGCCCCGGGCCCGGGCGAGCGGTTCCACGGTCTGCTCGCACCGCACGAGCGGCGAATGCACGATCTCCTCGATGGCCACGTCGGCGAGCCGGGACACGATGGCTTGCGCCTGCTCGCGGCCGCGGTCGTCGAGTTCGACTCCCGGTGACCGGCCGGCAAGCGTGTGTGCAGTGTTCGAGGTCGACCGCCCGTGGCGCAGCAGCACAACTGTCATTGGCCCAGCCTAGTGTCGTGCACTCCCCGGCTGCCCGATCTCAGGTGGCCGACACGACGCCGGTCGCGAGAAGCGACAGGACGATCACGCCGAGGATGATGCGGTAGCCGACGAACCAGTACATCGAGTGGTCGACGACGAAACGGAGCAGCCACGCGATCGACGCGTAGCCGATGGCGAACGCGATCGCGGTGGCGACGAGAAGCTGCGGGCCGCTCGCGTTGAGACCCTCACCGGCCGGTTCGAACGCGTCCGGCAGGCTGAACAGCCCGGACGCGACGACCGCGGGGATCGCGAGGAGGAAGGAGTAGCGCGCCGCGGCTTCACGGGTGAGTCCGAGGAAGAGGCCTGCGCTGATCGTGCCGCCCGACCGCGAGACGCCCGGGATCAGTGCGAGCGCCTGGGCGGAACCCATGATGATGCCGTCCTTGGCACGCAGGTCCTCGACGGGACGCACCTTCCGCCCGTAGTACTCGGCCGCCGCGATGACCAACGCGAACACGATCAGCATGGTGGCGATCAGCCACAGGTTGCGGGCACCGGTGCGGATCTGGTCCTTGAACAGGAACCCGAGCACACCCACCGGGATCGTGCCGATGATCACATACCAGCCCATCCGGTAATCGAGATCACTGCGATGCTCGGGATGGAACAGTCCCCGGAACCATCCGGCGATGATCCGTCCGATGTCGCGGGCGAAGTAGATGAGCACCGCGGCTTCCGTGCCGAGCTGGGTGACGGCGGTGAAGGACGCACCGGCGTCGTCACCGAAGAAGATCTCCGACACGATCCGAAGATGGCCGGACGAGGAGATCGGCAGGAACTCGGTCAATCCCTGGACCGCACCGAGGACAATCGCCTGGAGCCAGGACATCGCCTCGCCCATCACTCACCGGTCCCGAGGTCGAATGTGCCGCTCTGACGCCAATTTCCCATGTCGCGTTCGTAATTCACCGGCGCCACGGTACCGGGGAGGGCGACCTCCGGCAGAATCCGGCGTGGCAGGACCCCCTGCCCCGCGATACCCCACTACTCTGCACCTGTGGTGGCCGGTTCCGGGGGGCACCAGCATCTTCGGGGGTGACGCCGGGGTTGCAGCTACGGTACGAGACGCAGGCGGTTATGGAACAGAGATCGGTCGGAGCAAGCGGGTTGCGAGTGTCACGACTCGGCCTGGGCACGCTCACCTGGGGTCGGGACACGGACGGCGACGAGGCCGCGGCGCAGATCGCGGCGTTCGTCGATGCGGGCGGAACGCTCGTCGACACCTCGCCCGCGTACGGCGACGGTGTGGCGCAGCGGATCCTGGCGGAACTGCTCGACGACGTGGTGCCGCGAACGGAACTCGTCCTGAGCTCGAGTTCCGGGATCAACCCGTCGGGTCCGTCACGAATCGACTGCTCGCGGCGCGGTCTCGTCGCCCAGCTCGACGCCACTCTGCGCGAACTCGGCACCGACTACCTGGACATGTGGCAGGTCGCCACCTGGGATCCGTTCACGCCGGTCGACGAGGTCGCCGCCACACTCGATTTCGCGGTGGCGAGCGGCCGGGTCCGGTACGTCGGGGCGCGGGGTTACCTCGGGTGGCAGCTGGCCACCGCGGCAGGCGCGTCCCGCGGCACCACGCTCGTCGCCACCCAGGTGGAGTACTCGCTGCTCGCCCGGGGAGTCGAGGAAGAACTGGTTCCGGCCGCGGTACATCACGGCATCGGTGTGTTCGCTGCGGTGCCGCTCGCCCGCGGAGTCCTGACCGGCAAATACCGCAACGGCATCCCCGTCGATTCCCGCGGTGCCGACGACGCGCACGCGCAGGACGTCCAGAGTTACCTCGGCGACTCCTCCGTCCGGGTGGTCGACGCGGTCGTGACCGCGGCCGACGGGCTCGGCACGTCCCCGCTGGCCGTCGCGCTCGCGTGGGCGCGCGACCGTCCGGGTGTTGCGAGCGCGGTCGTCGGGGCGAGGGACATCGCACAGCTGACCGGGGTGCTCGTCGCCGAGGAACTGGAGTTGCCCGCCGCGATCGCGGCGGCGCTCGACGACGTCAGCGCCTAGCGTGTGCAGGAGCAGGCAGACATGCACCTGCAGTTCACGTGCAGGGCAGGCTAACCTGGTGCCCACCGGCCGACGCCCGTAGATCTGCAGGAGAGTCCATGACCACGCTGAACGAGGCCGACGCGGCCGATCGCCGAACCGTCGGCTTCGCCGAGCGCATCAAGGCGGGGACGGACGCCGCTCACCGGGAGACGGAGCAGTCCCGCTTCGTCGGGGCCCTCCTCGCCGGTGAACTCACCTCGGACGGCTACGCCGAACTGCTCGCGCAGACGTACCTCGTCTACTGCGAACTCGAGGACGCCGGGCGCACCCACACCGGCAACCCCGTCGCGTCGCCGTTTCTCCACGACGAACTGCTGCGGGTTCCGTCGCTGGAAGCGGATCTCGAGTTCCTGCGCGGGCCGTCGTGGCGCGAGACGGTGGCCGCACTGCCCGCCACCACCCGTTACGTGGAGCGGCTCCGCGAGGTGGCGTACGAGTGGCCCGCCGGTTTCGTTGCGCACCACTACATCCGGTATATGGGAGACCTGTCCGGCGGGCAGATCATCCGGCGCATGCTCGAACGCGCCTACGGGTACACCACCGACGGCCTGCAGTTCTACATCTTCGACGAGATCCCGAAACCGAAGGTGTTCAAGGACACCTACCGCGCGAAACTCGACGCCGCGCCCCTGACTCCGGCGGACCAGCAGCGGGTGATCGACGAGGTCAACCTCGCCTACCGGCTCAACGGCGACCTGTTCGCCGCCCTCGAAGCGGACATCGACCGGTACCTCGCACGATGAGATCGGTGTTCCGGACCCGCACGGACAGGTCGCTGTTCGCCGTTCTCGTCCTGCTTCTCGTGTCGGCGATAGCGGTGACGGCGTGCACTTCCGGCGCCGGTGACAGCGCCGGCGGCACCGGCGGTGCGCGCACGGCGGTCCTCGACGACCTGAATCCCGAACCCCTCGAGTCCCCTGCCACGCCGGTGCTGCCCGTCACGGTCCGCAGTTTCGACGGGGTGGACGTGACGATCACGGACGCGAGCAGGATCGTGACCGCGGACCGCTACGGAACGCTCACCGAGACGGTCTTCGCACTCGGACTCGGCGACAACGTGGTGGGCCGGGACATCGCCTCCGAGTTCCCGGCCGCACAGGACGTGCCGGTGGTGACACCGGGCGGGCAGTCCCTCAACGCCGAGGCCATCCTCGACCTGGCGCCGACGGTGATCCTCACCGACACCAGCATCGGACCGCAGGCCGTGCAGGATCAGCTGCGGGCAGCCGGTGTTCCCRTCGTCTTCTTCGATCCGACGCGGACCCTCGAGGGTGTGCCCGCCCAGATCACGGCGGTGGCGAATGCGCTCGGCGTGCCCGAGCAGGGCCGCGAACTCGCGGCCCGCACCGAGAGTGAGATCGCCGCCGCCCGGAGTCGCGCCCCCCAGGGCGACGATCCGCTGAAGATCGCGTTCCTCTATCTGCGCGGCACCGCGATCACCATGATCGGCGGCCCGGGGTCGGGCGCCGACTCGCTGATCGACGCGCTCGGCGCAGTCGACGCCGGCACTGCATCGGGCATCACGCAGCAGTTCGCGCCGATCACCAGCGAGGCCCTGATCGCCGCCGCCCCCGACGTCCTCCTGATGATGACGGGCGGGCTCGAATCGATCGGCGGCATCAAGGGACTCGAGAAGATCCCCGGGGTGGCGCAGACTCCGGCGGGCAAGAACCAGCGCGTCGTCGACATGCAGGACGGGGTGCTGCTGAGCTTCGGCCCCAACACGGGCCGTGTTCTCGGCGCGCTGGCCGACGCCGTCTACCCGACCGACAATCCATGACCGTCGAAGACCTCCACACTCCGGGTAAGCCTTCCTCACGCACTCGAACCGGTGCCGTTCTCGGCGGTCTGCTGATTGCCCTTGCTGTCGCCGCCGTCTTCTCGGCCTGCATCGGGCAGGTGCCGACCGGACCCGGAGAGGTTCTCGGCAGCATCCTGCACCGCATCGGGCTGGATCTCGGGCCGATGCCCGCGCATCCCAGCGGGGAGGTGACGCTGTGGGAGGTTCGGTTCCCGCGGGTGGTCCTTGCCATCCTGGTCGGGGCGGCGCTCGGATGCGCGGGAGCGCTGCTGCAGGGTGTGTTCGCCAACCCGCTCGCCGAACCCGGCGTCATCGGGGTGTCGGCAGGCGCCGCGGTCGGCGCCAGCGCCGCCATCGTGGTCGGCGGCGCGTTCGCGGCCGGGTGGACGGTGGCCGCGGCCGCATTCGTCGCGGGCCTGATCACCACCGTCGCCGTGTACGTCCTCGCCCGCCACGAGGGCCGCACCGAGGTGGTCACCCTCGTCCTCACCGGGGTGGCGGTCAACGCGTTCGCCGGCGGCCTCATCGCCTTCTTCACGTTCGTCGCGTCCCCCGCGGCGCGCGATCAGATCGTGTTCTGGCAACTGGGCAGCCTCAACGGGGCCACCTGGAACGCCGTCGCGGTGGTGGCGCCGATGACCGTCGCCGGGATCGCCGCCACGATGATGATCGCCGGGAAACTCGACCTGCTGTCTCTCGGCGAGAGCGCGGCCCGGCACCTCGGCCTCGACGTCGAGCGGCTGCGTCAGATCGCCGTGCTGATCGTCGCCCTGCTCGTCTCGTCCAGCGTGGCCTTCACCGGCATCATCCTGTTCGTCGGCCTGGTGGTCCCGCACCTGATGCGCATCGCCGTCGGGCCGGGCCACCGGGCCCTGATTCCGGCGAGCGCGCTGTGCGGCTCGCTCGTGCTGCTCCTCGCCGACCTGGGCGCCCGGTCCCTCGTGGCGAACGCGGACCTTCCGCTCGGCATGCTGACGGCCCTGGTCGGCGGGCCGTTCTTCTTCTGGTTGTTGCGCCGCACCCGGKCCAGTCAGGGCGGGTGGGCATGAGTCCGGCATTCCACCCGCTCCGCACCCGGGTCGGCGAGGCCATCGAGCAGAGCCTGTTCCGACGGACCGACCCGGTGCCCCCGCCGCGCTCCTCGGGGGCCGTGACGCTGCGGGCGGACGGTATCGCCGTCACCCGCGGGGGCAGGCCCGTGCTCGACGACGTGTCCGTGGACGTGCGGATCGGCGAGGTCCTCGTTCTCGTCGGCCCCAACGGGGCAGGCAAGTCGACCCTCCTCGCGGCGCTGTCGGGCGATCAGGACGTGCACACGGGAACCGTGCACCTCGACGACCGGGACCTCGGCGAGTGGACGGCGCTCGAGATGGCCCAGCGCCGGGCGGTCCTTCCCCAGCAGAACACGGTCGGATTCTCGTTCACCGCACGTCAGGTGATCACGATGGGCCGCTCACCGTGGGCGCGCACCCCCCGCTCCGACGACGACGCCGCCGCGATCGCCGAGGCCATGCGGATCTGCGACGTCGTGGCATTCGCCGACCGGCCGTTCACCGCGCTGTCGGGTGGCGAACGTGCCCGGGTGGCCCTGGCGCGGGTGCTGGCGCAGCGCACCGAGACGATCCTGCTCGACGAGCCCACCGCTGCCCTCGACCTCGGGCACCAGGAGACCGTGATGCATCTCGCCCGCTCCCGCGCGGAGCAGGGCACCGCGGTGGTGGTCGTCCTCCACGACCTCGCGCTCGCCGCCGCATACGCCGACCGGATCGTGGTCCTCGAGCAGGGACGTGTCGCCGCCGACGGCCCGCCCGGCGACGTTCTGTCCGAGGAATTGCTGACCCGGGTGTACGGGCACCCCGTCGAGGTCATCGAGCACCCGGTGACCGGTGCGACCCTCGTCCTCCCCCGCCGCGACCGGCGCTAGACCGCGGGGTTCACAGCCCGTCGATGACCGCCCCGAGACGGCTGAGGACCGCACGGACGGTGATCCCGTCCTCCGGCCCTGCCACGTGGGAATCGGGATCGGACACGGCATCTCTCACGACGGCGACGATGCTGCGTTCATCGGTCAGGTCGATCTCCCGGACCGAGCGCCGCGCCGACGCGACGATGTCGTCCGGAGCCGGGACCTCGGTTTCCACGTCGGCGCGGTAGACCTCGACGTGCATCGTGCTCTTGCGCACCCGGAATGCGTAGGAGTTACCTTCTGCGGTCCGGCCGAAGCCGTGTGCGTGCGGTCCTACCGAGATGTCTTCGACGGTGAACGTCGGTGTTTCGGGTATTTCCACGGTCTTCTCCTCGATGACCTGGGCCGGCGATCGGGAGACCGCCGGGCGCGGGGTCGATGTTTCTCACGGTATCGCCTCGGCACCCGCTCGGCACCGACCGCATTTCGTGGGCGTTTCGCGGATCAGGGATGCTTGTGGGCAGTTGTACAGGTGTAGGTCGATGAGAGAACCCCGAGGAGCAGCACATGGGTAGACCGGGAGCGCGCGTCGTCGCCTCGTGTATCGGAGTGGCATTTCTACTGGTCACGGGCTGTTCGTCGAACTCCGACGAGGATCAGGCGATCACGATCGCGCCCGCGAGTGCCGCGCAGTCCCCGGCCCAGAACACCACGCCTGCCGGTGTCGTCCACCCTGTCGGCGTGCCGATCGAGTCCACCACATTCGACCCCGAGACCCGCACGACCGTCGTGCTGGGAGGCGAAGGCAACCAGGTCCTGCTGTTCCCGGCGGGGGATTTCACGGCGCCTCCGCGGGTGATTCCGCTGGACGACACCGTCGCCCAGGTCTCCCTTGCCCCCGGTGGTGTGGCGCTACTCGCCATGAACACCCAGGTAGGACGCCTGGACCTGCGGACGGGTGAGGTGACGTTCGTCCCCGCCGACGGCGACGTCCGGTCGGTCGCCCAACTGCCCGACGGGCGGCTGGCGATGGGCCTGGGCAATGGCGAGATTCACATCGTGAACACCGAGACGAACGAGTCACAGGTGATCGGCGGTCTCACGTCTGTCGACGGACTTGCCGTCGTCGGCGACTCGCTCACCGCTCTCGATCGTGGTCAGACGTCCGTCACCGCCATCGACGTCCCCGCTGCCGCGCTCGGTGTCGCGCTGCGCGCCGGGGAAGGCGCGACTCAACTCACGACCGATCATTACGGACGAATCCTCGTCACCGACACCACCGGCGACGAACTGCTCGCCTACACCACCGACACACTGATGCTCCGTCAGCGGTTCCCCGCCGGGCTCGCTCCGTACGCCGTCGCCTACGACGACACTGCCGACCGCGCGTGGGTCACGCTGACCGAGACCAACGAAGTGGTCGGATTCGACCTGTCGAGTGGTGTCGGCGTGGAAACGGCGCGGTATCCCACCGTCCGGCAGCCGAACTCTGTCACTGTGGATACCGTGAACGGTGACCTCCTGATCGGTTCCGCGACGGGAGACGGCCTACAGCAGATCCCGACGAGGAGTTCGTAGATGGCATCGCATTCACGTCGACTCCCCTCCGGGTGGGAGATCGAATCCGAGGACTTCGAGTACGTGCCGCTTCGGCTGCCACCCGACGTCACCCGCATCAGCGCTTCGATGAGGTTGGCCATCCAGGCGGAATTCGGTGGCTGGGAGCTGTCCCG
The DNA here is from genome assembly GCF_056402775.1 of Rhodococcus sp. P3_B8. Lineage (NCBI taxonomy): Bacteria > Bacillati > Actinomycetota > Actinomycetes > Mycobacteriales > Nocardiaceae > Rhodococcus > Rhodococcus sp. P3_B8. The sequence continues at coordinate 929 of NZ_JBFUGT010000263.1, read as the reverse complement.
AGTCCGCCTGTACTCCGACGGAAGCCGCCGTGTGCTGCTCAAACGAAGGAAGACCGCTCACCATGTCCCCGACCCCGCAATCTAGGGAGACCTCCTTGTACCACCTGCTGTTACGGGTGATGTTCCGCGTTCCGCCGGAGCGGATCCATCACCTGGCCTTCGCCGCGATGCGCCTGGTCACGCGGTTCTCGCCGCTGCGCCAGCTCGTCGGCAAGGTTCTCGTCGTGGACGATCCGGTACTGCGGAACACCGTGTTCGGACTCGACTTCCCGGCGCCGCTCGGACTCGCCGCCGGGTTCGACAAGGATGCGACCGGCGTCGACGCGTGGGGCCCCCTCGGCTTCGGTTTCGCCGAGGTGGGCACCGTCACCGCCCAGGCCCAGCCCGGCAACCCGTCTCCCCGCCTGTTCCGGCTGCCCGCGGACCGCGCCCTGATCAACCGGATGGGTTTCAACAATCACGGTGCAGGCAATGCCGCCAATCATCTCCGTCAGCGCCGGGCCGGTGTGCCGATCGGCGCGAACATCGGCAAGACCAAGATCGTCGACGCCGCGGACGCCCCGGCCGATTACACGGCGAGCGCGCAACTGCTCGGTCCGCTGGCCGATTTCATGGTGGTCAACGTCAGCTCCCCGAACACCCCGGGACTGCGGGACCTGCAGGCCGTCGAATCTCTCCGACCTCTCCTGCGTGCCGTTCTCGACTGCGTGACCGTCCCGGTTCTGGTGAAGATCGCACCCGACCTGTCCGACGACGACGTCGACGCGGTCGCGGATCTCGCGCTCGAACTCGGCCTGGCGGGCATCGTCGCGACCAACACGACGATCCGCCGAGACGGGCTGAACACCCCGGACGACGCGGTGGCGGCGATCGGCGCGGGCGGGTTGTCGGGACCTCCGGTCGCCGAACGATCCCTCGAGGTCCTCCGC
>NZ_JBFUGT010000262.1:0-9182 GCF_056402775.1 Rhodococcus sp. P3_B8 | reverse complement strand
CCCCGAAGGACTGGTACCCGCTGTTCCCGAACCCGGTCGTCGCCGAGTCGCTCCTCGACCGGCTCATCAACACCAGCCATCAAACCCTGATGGACGGACCGTCCTACCGACCCCGCAAACGACCCGGACACCGCCCCACCGCCGCAACCTGACCCGCACCCCGCCCGCTCGGGTTACCCTCGACTCAGCACGCCCGAGCATGGGGAATTACGTGACGGACACCCCTGGGGAATTACGTGACGGTCGACACAGAAGTCTGCGGCCCGGCACTATCACTGCTCATGGCGATATCGGGGCGCAAGTCGGCGCTGGGTGATCTCGACGGACCCGGAGTATCTGCGCTGAAGTGACGGTCTGGCCGACAGCGCCCCGATGGCCTGTGACAGGTCCGCGCTGCGGTCCGCGATCGCCTCCAGCGCCGAACGTATCGACAGGCACGCATCAATTGTCTGTTGCTCGTCCCGCAGTTGTCCGCACGCCGAACCGTCACCGGGGCGAGACAGGCGCCCAGCGCATTGCGGGCAGCAGGCGGCGCCCGTCCCGTAGCACGCCGGTCAGGAAGCGACCGTGGTCGCGTCGAGGACCAGCTTCCCTCGGACGTGTCCTGCCCGGCCCTCTTCGTGGGCAGCTTGCGCCTCGGCGAGGGGATATACCGAGCTCACCGTGGGCCGCACCCTGCCGTCATCGATGAGCCGGGAGATCTTGGTCAGCGTGTCGGCGTTCGGTTCGACGCTGAAGTGTCGCGTTCGTATACCGCGTCGCTCGGCTTCGGCCTTGACGTCGTCCGGGACCTCTGCCGGCAGGGCGACGAGAACCCCGGCTCGCTTCAGCACGTCGAGGGACCGCTGTTGGACTTTGCCGCCGACCGTGTCGATCACGGCATGCACCGGAGCCACCGACGTCTCGAACCGCTGCTCGCGGTAGTCGACGAACTCGTCAGCGCCGAGCGAGTTCACGTATTCCCGGTTGGAGCCGGACGCGGTTGCGACCACGTGCGCTCCCACGGCTTTCGCAAATTGCACGGCCAGATGGCCGACACCGCCCGAGGCGGCATGGATCAACACGCGCTGCCCTCGTTGTAGACCGGCCTCGTCGAAGAGGGCACGCCACGCCGTCAATCCGGTCATCGGCACTGCCGCCGCGTGCTTGTGGTCCAGGACGGGCGGCTTGGCGACGACCTGACTGGCGGGGACTGCCGTGTACTCGGCGTAGGCGTTGCCGGGTTCGGGCAGCCGAACCATTCCGTAGACGCTGTCGCCCTGCTGGAACCCGCTGACGCCGTTACCGACCACTTCCACTACTCCCGAGATGTCCCACCCCGGAATCCACGGCAGCGGAACATCGGGAAAGTGTTCGAACCCGCCTTCGCCCAGCAACCAGTCCAACACGTTGACTCCCGCACCGTGCACCCGCACCACGAGTTCGTCCCCGGCAGGCTCCGGACGGGGCGCTTCCTCGTAGACCAGATTCTCCGGTCCGCCATAGGCGTGGAGCCGCACCGCTTTCATTTCTTCCATGTTCCTCTACCTCTCCGGCCTCTGTCATGCAGGTGACGACAGAAGAGATGTCAGGAATTTCAGACAGAATGCGGTGGCCAAACCGTGAGACAAACCAGAACCACTTCCGACCCGCGGGCGCGCGTTGACCCTTCCTTGCGCACGACGAGAACGCCTCGACCACAAACGAATCCACTGTTCTCCGGTACCGGGCACCTTCAGGAGGCTGTGGCGGTCCTCCGAAGCTGTCTTCGGCTCACCGACTGGCCGAGCTGAGCCTCCCCGACCTGTGAACGACACCGCATGCGTCGAGGCTCGAGCGGGGCTCACGGCGGTGTCAGGGTGTATCGGGCGATCACGTCGGGCAACCAGTCGGGTTCGCCGAATTGCAGACCGTAGCGCTCGGCAACTGCGGCGATCTGGGTGACATCCGGTTCGCCGGCGGCGATCAGTTCGGACATTTCCAGGAAGCAATGTTCGAAGCCGGCCGGACTGATGATCTCGATCATGCGCGCGGGGACGGTGCCGGCGTTCCACATGGCGTGCATCTCACCTCGGGGCTTTGTGATGTATCCGCCGGGTTCGAGAACGGCCTCCCGGTCGCCGGAGCGGAATCCGATCACACCCTGAGTAACTATCGAGAATTCGTCCTCCCGCGTATGCAGGTGCGGCGGCACCAGCGCACCGACCGGGAACGGGTGCTCGACGACCGACAGCACCCCACCGGTGTCACGGCCCCAGAGCTTGAATTCGACCCCGATCGGGCCCAGGTCACCGGTCTGCCCGGTTCCCGGCGGCACGACGACCAGCGGTGGGGGATCGGTTGCGCTCACGCCTCTCACCTACTCACCGACGTTGACAGATCGGGTCACAAGTTCCCTGCTCAACTTTCCGCCGACGGCGCACGCATTGTCAACGTTCTCGGGGCGCTCCATCGGGTGCGCTCAGCCCCAACGGTTGCGCGGCGATCCGTCTCGCTTCCGGCGCGAAGTCCGCCATCCATCACCAACCAGCGATCGGGTCCTCCGAACCGTACTCCATAGAATAAAAAGCTAGGTCGGACAGGGGTTTCGCTGGAGACGCTGCGTGGATGTTTTACAGCAGTCACCCCGCGCAAGTCATGAGTGACACAGACCTTCGCTCTGGACGGAACGCGCGACCGTAGGTGCCCGACTCGAGGGCGGCGAGGTTGGCCTCGAGCGGTCGTCGGGTGGGGTTGCCGGTGCGGGCGTATTCGAATCCGTTACGCATGCCGCCGACGCCGTCCTGCGCGAACGTCGAACTGGCGTAGATCGGGACGTTGACGGCGCCCGTCTGCGGGTCCGGGTCGAATCCTGCGTGCACGGCCTTGGTGGAGAACCCCTCCCAGTTACTGCTTTCCACAATTGTCTCCTCTTCTAACTGCATTGGGCAGGCGTGACCGGATTTGACATGCCGGATGAACGCCGACGAGCGACGGCTTCCGAAGCACGTTCTTCTCCTTGTTCACCGGCAATGCCGTGCAGATTCCTCCTCGTTCTTCGCGACGGACGAGGATCCACTGGCTGATCGCGCGATTCCGGGATGAAAGAATTCGAACGACTACTTCTCAGTCAACTTATTGTGGCCCAACCCAATAACTACACAGAGGCGTTGCAGCGGCCAGTGCCGGCGGCGCCTCGATCTATTCGCCGCGCGGTCGAAATATTCGAACACCACGCTGACGAACTGCTCACTGTAGAGGATGTCGCATCGGCTACCGGAATCAGCGTTCGGGCGCTACAAGACGGTTTCAAGAAGTACTACGGCACCACTCCGATGGGCTATCTGCGCGAGGTCCGGATGAAAGCTGTACGCGCCTGGCTACTCGAAGCCGATCGGTCGATGAAGGTCGGCTGCCCGTAATTCACCGACGGCCTGAGGGCGGGCCAATCTGTAGGAACAGTGCCCGCCCAAGCCAAATCGACGAAGCTGTCCATGTCGCGGTGTTCGGCGTCGCCGATGCCCCCGGGATCGAGGTTCCGTACAGGGAGTCGGTGTGCACGATGCATCGCGGCGGGGCTGGTGATCCGACTCGGCCGCCGGGCTCACCTCAGCACACAATTTGTCCTGCCGTGAAGTCCGGCGGCACGCAGGCGGGGGACCGCCCGGTTCGTCAGGCGTGGGCGGAAGCCAGGATCTTCCGTGCCCGGTCCGCGACGGGGAGGTCGACGAACTCGCCACTGGGTAGTCGCACTGCGGCTCCATCGGCGTTCTCGAATGCCTCGACGACCTTTCGAGCCCAGTCGATGTCGTTCTGTCGCGGACTGAACGTGGTGTGGATGGCCGGAAGCTGAGCGGGGTGGATGGCGGACTTGCCGAACAGGCCGAGGTCACGGCTGTGGGTGGCCTGGCGGACGAGTCCGTCGCTGTCGTGGATGTGCGGGTAGACGCTGTCGATCGGTGGTGCGATGCCGGCCGCGCGGGCGGCGACGACGAGGTGGGAGCGCACGTACTGCATGGGAATGTCGCCGTCGCCCGTGCCGAGGTCTCTTCTAAGATCGATACCGCCGAGCGCGAGATGCGTGACCGCCGGGTGGTCGGCGATCGCAAAGGCGTTGGCAACACCTTTCGCGGTCTCGATGGCGCAGATCAGTGGCTTTCCGGGCGCCCGGTCCGTGACCCAGCGGATGTCGTCGAGTGTTTCGACCTTGGGGATGCGGATGCCGTGCGCGGACGTGGCGACGGCCCCTAGATCAGCGTCCGCCAATTTGGTCCCCGGCGCGTTGATCCGCACCCATGCGGTTCGGGTGGTGATGACGGATGCGACGTTCGCTCTCGCGGTCTCCTTCTCGGTAGGAGGTACCGCGTCTTCGAGGTCGAGGATGACGGCGTCCGCGCCGGCGTCGAATACCTTGCCGAGCAGTTTCAGGTTGTGGCCGGGCGCGAACAGGTAGCTGCGGTCCATCACAGGACCCCCTTCTCGGTGAGTGCGGTCAGTCGGTCCGGGTCGATGCCGAGAGTGTCCTGGTAGAACTGCTCGTTGTCCTGGCCGAGTCGGCGGCCGGCGAAGTTGATCGCACCGGGTGTTCCGAGCATGCGGAGCATGAGGTTTTGCATCTTGATCGGGCCGAGGTCCTCGTCGTCGACGGTGGTGATGCAGTGGCGGTCGAGGACGTGCGGATCGTTCATCAGTTGCGCGACGTCGTAGATCGGTGCCAGTGCGGCGCCGACGCGTTCGAATTCGGCCGTGACTTCGTGCAGCTGTCTGTCGGCGATCCATTTCGCGACCGCTTCGTCGAGCAGGTCACCGTTGCGGCTGCGTTCGCCGGCGGAGTCGAACCAGGGTTGTTCGACGATGTCGGGTCGGCCGACCAGGCGCATGACCCGCGCGGCAACGGAGGTGGCGCTCGCGGAGATGGCGACCCACTGCCCGTCCTTGGTGAGGTAGGTGTTGCGTGGGGCGTTGTTGGGGGAGCGGTTGCCGTTGCGGCCGGCGATGGTGCCGAGTTGGTCGTACGCGGTGGGTCCGGGACCGAGGATCCCCAGCAGCGGTTCGAGCAGAGATAGGTCGATGACCTGACCCTTGCCGTCGCCGGCCGGACTGTTGCGGTGCAGCAGCGCGGTTACCACGCCGAAGGCGCCGGCAAGTCCGGCGACACCGTCGGCGAGACCGAACGGCGGCAGCGTTGGCGGACCGTCCTCGCTTCCGGTTTGGTGGGCAAATCCGCTCATTGCCTCGGCGAGGGTGCCGAATGCTCGCCGTTCGGCGTAGGGTCCGGACTGACCGAAGCCGGTGACCCGCAGCATGACCAGTCCTGGGTTGAGGTCACGGAGCCGGTCCGGGCCGAGGCCCCACTTCTCGAGTACGCCGGGGCGGAAGTTCTCCACCAGCACGTCGGCATCGACGACGAGATCGCGGAGCATCTGCTGGCCCTCGGCCGTGCCGAGGTTGAGGGTGATGCATGTCTTGTTCCGGGAGATGACCTTCCACCACAGTCCGTGGCCATTCTTGCGTGCTCCGTGTGTGCGGGCGGGATCGCCGGTGGGGTGCTCGATCTTGATGACGTCGGCGCCGTAGTCACCGAGCATCATCGCAGTGATCGGTGCCGCATAGACGGTACTGATGTCGAGGACACGGATGCCGTGCAAGGGACCGCGCGCCGGAGTAGAGCCGACGCCCGTGCTCTCGTCGGCCTGGTCGTCGGGCGAGTGGATGTCGCTCGGGTGTGCAGTCATAGGCTGTCCTCGCGTGGTGGGGGGAGGCGATATGGGTGCGGCGCTCGCCGCGGACGAGTGCCGCCCGACAGGTGGGTCCCAGCGGTGTCACGATGCGGTCGGTAGAGTCCAGCCGCCGCTACCGCCACTTCAGACTGACACTCGCACGCTTCAACTACAATCACGGGTATATCGACAGGCGTTAACTTCTTCTAAAGTCAGGAGGTGGGTCGGGTGCTGGACACGACCAGGATGTTCACGCTGCGCGAGGTCGCTGAGCACGGCTCGATCACCGCGGCAGCGGCGGCGCTCGGGTACACCACTTCGGCTGTCTCCCAACAAATCGCCAAGCTGGAGAAGGAGGCCGGGCAACCGCTCCTCGAGCGGCACGCGCGCGGCATCGTGTTGACCGAGGCGGGGCGGTCGGTGGTCAAGCACACCGAACGCATCCTGATCGAACTCGAGGCCGCCGATGCCGAACTCGCCGAGATCAAAGGACTGCGCGCGGGTGTGCTGGCGCTGGGCACGTTCCCCACGGCTGGGTCGTCACTGCTGCCACTCGTGGTCAAGGAGTTCAAGACCCGGCACCCGGGGGTCGAGCTGAAGGTGCTCAGTGGCCGGTTTGCGTATTTGGTCGATGCGCTTCGCCGCCGGGAGACCGAACTGTCGCTGCTGTGGGACTACGAGTGGAACCGGGTGGATGACCCCACGTTGACGTACCACCACGTGATGAACGATCCGACCGTGCTGCTGGTGTCGGAACGGCACCGACTGGCCGACCGCGACTCGATCCGGATCGCCGAATTGCGCGACGAGTCGTGGGTGGTCCGCGCCGACGATCATCCGGTCGCGCAAACCCTCGAAAAACTCTGTCAGCAAGGTGGTTTCACGCCACGCACGAGTGTCTTCGCGCACGACTACGGTGAGGTGCAGGCGATGGTCGCCGTCGACCTCGGCGTGGCTATTGCTCCGCGACTGGCCGTGCTCAACCTTCGGCCCGACGTCCGGTCGATTCCCCTCGCTACCCGTCCGCCGCAACGGCGGATCCTGGTCGCGCATCTGACCGAGCGGCGGCTGAGCCCGGCCGCGCAGGAAGGAATCGCGGTGTGCGCTGCCGCCGCCCACCAGCTGCAGGAGGGCTTCGAAACCGGATAGGACCGGTCAGCTTCGGCCGATTCCGAAACAGTCGGCAAGGTGGGTGATCTTCTCGGCCCGGCCGAGCCGGGGCAGGTCGCTGCCGTCGCGGACCATCCGGCCGCGGGCTTCGAAATCGGCGAGAAACTCCCGCGCCCAGGTCACGTCCGAGGGCGTGGGGCTGACGGTCTCGTTGATTGCCGGCAGTTGTTCGGTGTCCAGACACAGCTTCCCGGTCAACCCGAGGGACACGGACACGGCGGACTGCTCGCGCAGCACGGTGTGACTGTTGCTGACGGTGGGGCCGTCGATCGGTCCGGGCAGGTTGCCGATTCGGCTGGCGACCACCAGCCGGGAGCGGGGGTAGGCCATGGCGAGGTCGTCGGCGCTGGTGCCAGTGTCGCGGCGATAATCGCCGCTGCCGAAGGCGAGCCGGAAGATGCCGCGGGCGCGGGCGATATCACCGGCCTGGTCGATTCCGAGGGCGGATTCGACCAACGCGAGTACCGGGGTGGATCTGCCGAGTCGGTCGAAAGTTTCGGTGATATGTTCGGCGGCTTCGGTTTTCGCGAGCATCACGCCCGCCAGTCCGGGAAGCCCGGTGAGGCGATCGACGTCATCGCTCCAGTAGGCCGAGGAGCGGTCGTTGATCCGCACCCAGGCCGAGGTGTTCTCGAGCCAGGCGGCGACCTCTTCCCGTGCGTCGGACTTGAGTTGGGGGTCGACGGCGTCCTCGATGTCAAGGACGATTTGGTCCGCGCAGGAGCTGTAGGCCTGGTCGAACAGGTCGGTGCGGGTGCCGTTGACCAGGAGCCAGGATCGGGCGATCCGAGCATCGATTTCCCGACGTGCGATCGCCACGTTCTCCGGTGTTCGGATCCTCATCGCGCGGAGCCGACCAGTGCCGGAGCCGGCGCCGGGGCGGTGACGAACAGTTCCGCCGATGCGATACGGCGGGCCGCCCGGTGCAGGGTGACCGATTCGAGTACCCCGTCGAGGGAAACAGAGAGGTCGACATCGAGTACCCCGGCGGGTGTTCCCACCCGAAGCGATCCCGGCCACCGGACCTGTGTGTTGTCGGTGACGACACCTGCGGTCACGGTGGAGGCCGCGGCGACAGCGACCGCGGAGGTGAGCCCAATCGCCGGGTGCGGAGCGAGCATCGACAGCATCCGGACCGAGATGTCGTAGTCCTCGGCGCGGATATCGACGCCGGCGCTGGTGCGGTAGTCCGCCGGCGGACCCACGACACCGACTTTCGGAATCGCTTGGGAGATGGGATCTCCCGGCTTGCTCAGTCCCATCCGCAACGATGATTCCTGTCGCAGCCGGAGCAGCAACGGCAGGTGTTCGGCGATCGTCTGGTTGTCCTCCGCGCCGGTCAGGCCGAGGTCGGCGGCGTCGAACAGCGCCGCCGGGGCGCCGGCGACGACCATCGTGGCGTGATAGCTGCGGCCCGCGATCGTGACACGATCGATGGATGCGCCGGTGGGCAGCAGTGTGGCCGCGCCGCCGGCGAGACCGGTGAAGGTGAGCCCCACCGGGACACCCAACGCGCTGGTGCCGGGCACGGCAGCGTCGCCTTCGGTGGGGATCATCCCGCCCGGGGTGGCGATCTCGGCGTTCAGGATCGCGCCGGTGTTCTGGTTCCGCATCCGCACGGTCGTCGTCGCGGAGTCGACCGGAACGAACCCGGACTGCAGCGCGTACAACCCGATCGCGGTGGCGCAGTTGCCGCAGTTGCTGCCCCATTCGACCTTGCGGTCACCAATCGCGACCTGAGCAAACAGGTAGTCGACGTCGATTCCGGGCTCGCTGGAACGGCGCACGATCGCCGCCTTCGAGGTGGTCGAGCTGCCGCCGCCGACACCGTCGAGCTGACGCGGATCACCCGAGCCGAATGCCGACGTCAAGATGGCATCGAGGCCGCCGGCCTGAGCAATGAGCGGATCGACGTCGAATGCGTTGAACAGCCAGCACTTGCTGGTTCCTCCCCGCATCCAGGTTCCATGAAGTGTGAACACGGTCCGGCCCACCTTTCGGGTTCGAAGAGTTTGTGAGGCACCGCTGGAGGCTCTGATCGGATGGGGAGCGTGCTTCCCAGCGGTGTCCCACTGCCCACCCTGACCTACATCAGGGTGGAGAACAATGGCGAATAAATCGATGAGGGTTAACTTCAGTTAAACCCTCGCGGGTGCGGTCTGCGCGTCAGACCAGAGTCGGGACGGCCACCAGCACCAGCCAGCACAGGGCCGGCGCGATCGCGACCACGATGCCCGCGTTGAGGAGCAGTTGCCGGTAGAACCGGGGACGCTCGATGTTCTGGGCGTTGGCGAGGACGAGTGCGCCGTTGGTCGAGAACGGGGAGACGTCGAC
>NZ_JBFUGT010000261.1:0-9310 GCF_056402775.1 Rhodococcus sp. P3_B8 | reverse complement strand
GCGCCATACTGCTCGATCACCGCGAGCAGTCGGTTGCGCCCCACGGTGTTGGCGCCGATCTTCGCGCGGAGATCGAGTCCGACGAGCATCGGCACCCGCGAGCGCCGCACCCACGCGTCGGAGACGTCGCGTTGCAGTTCGTAGTCGCGGACCACCTTGATCGGGGGTGTCGGCAGCGACTCGGAGAACACGTCCTGGGCAGAGGGGTCGAACGAGCCGAGCCCGGATCCGCCGAGATCGGGTTCGTGGCAGATGGCGCTGGTCCAGGCGAAGAGCTTGCCCTCGTGGAAGATTGGTTGGTAGACGATCACGTCGCTCTGGTGCAGTCCGCCGCCGACCCACGGATCGTTGCACAGGAACATGTCGCCCTCGGTGATGCCCGGGTTGGTCGCGCGGTGCTGGAGGGTCCAGTAGATGGCGAGGTCGACGGCCCCGACGAGCATGGTGTTGTACAGGCCTACCTGCACTTCCTGCCCGATTTCGTCGCTGATCGCGAAGTCGAAGTCGTTGGCGTCGGTGACGATGGGGGAGCCGGACATGCGTTTGAGTGCTTCGCCCATTTCGTCGGTGACCGACCACAGCCGGTGCCGGATGACCTCGTAGGTCAGTGGGTCGAGGTTGTCGATGTGCTCCTGGCTGACGGTGTGGACTGCCAGCGTCGGGGGCAGCGATCGCGCCAGTGCGTCGGGGTCGATCGGTCGGCTCGAGAAGATTTCGGAGCCGGGGATTTGCATGGTCATCTTCGGTGCTCCTACTGGGCGGCGATGGTGAGGTTGCCGAGGCGGTCGACGGTGCCGGTGGTGTCGTGGGGAACGACGACGGTGGTCGTGGGGACTTCGATGATGGCCGGCCCGTGCAGGACGTGTCCGGCGAGCAGCTTGCTGTAGTCGTAGACGTCGGTGTCGACGTACCCGATCCGGCCGTCCAGGCACACTTTTCGGGTTCCGATGTGTGCTGGTGTGGGATCGGCGGAGTCTGCGGACTTGACCTCCGGCAGGGTAGGGGAGAACGGCAGGAGGCCGGTGGCCCGGACACGGTAGGTGATGGCCTGGATTCCGGCCTCACGGAAACCGCTGTCTTTTCCGTACAGTTCGGCGTACCGCTGCTCGAAGAGGTCCGACGCGGCGTGGATACCGGCGGCGTCGAGGCTGCCGGCAGGTACCGCTGTCGCTACCTCCGCGAGTTGCATGGTGTAGCGCATGTCGATTTCGCGTTCGATCTCCACCCCGGTGAATGTCAACCCCTGCCGGTTGAGTTGCTCGAGGACCTGGGACTCGAGTTGGGCGAAGTTGCGCTCGGCACGGGCAGGATCGAGCGGCATGGCGGCAGGGTCGGATAGTTCGGCGGCGAGGACGATGTTGGACGAGGCCAATCCGTAGGCGGAGAACGCCGAGGCCACCTGGCCGAGGGGGACGATGACTTCCCTGACGCCGACCTCGCGGGCGTAGGCGGCGCAGTGGGCTGGGCCGGCACCGCCGAAGGCGTAGAGCACGAAGTCGCGGGGGTCGTGTCCCGCCTCGACCACCGTCTTGCGCAGCAGGTCACCGGTCTGGGCGTTCTGTACGGCGTAGATGGCCGCGGCCGCGTCTTCGATCGACAGCCCGAGGGGTTCGGCGATGTTGGTGCGGATTGCTTCCCGCGCGAGGTCCTTGTCCAGCGGTTTACGGCCGCCGAGGAGCCCGTGTTCGGGCAGGATCCCGAGAACCAGGTTCGCGTCGGCGTTGGTCGGTTCGATGCCGCCCTGGCCGTAGCAGGCCGGGCCGGGGACGGCCTGGGCGCTGTGCGGGCCGATCTGGAGATTGCCGCCGGGGTCGACCCAGGCGATGGCGCCGCCGCCGGAACCGATGGCGTGTACCTCGAGGGTGGGAACGTTGATCGGGTGGTGGTTGATGATCGTGCTCGACGCCCGGACTGGCTCGCCGTCGACGACGAGGCCGACGAGGAAGGTGGTCCCGCCCACATCGGTGGCGATGATGTTGCGGTGGCCGAGTTGTTTGCCGAGGGACACCGCACCGACCACGCCACCGGTCAGCACCGAGCCGACGGTGCTGATCGCGTTCTTCGGTGCCTCGGCGGCTGCGACGGCGCCGCCGTTGCTCTGCATCACCAGCAGGGGTCCGGCGAGTTTGCGTTCCCGCAGCTCGGACTCCAGTGAACCGAGGTAGTCACGCAGCCCCGGTCCGATCTGGGTGCTCATGATGGTCGTCGCGTTGCGGGCGAATTCGCGGATGCGTGGGCTCACCTCACTCGACAGGGACACGAACACCGTCGGGTCGATCTCGTGGACGAGTTCGCGGATGCGCTGCTCGTGCGTCGGGTTGCGGAACGACCACAGCAGGGAGACCGCGATCGCGGTGATGCCGTCGGCGAGAAGCGTGCGGATGGATCGACGGGCGGATTCTTCGTCGAGTGCGACGACGACGTTGCCGTCGCGGTCGAGTCGTTCGGTGACTTCCAGGGCATGCTTCTTCGGTATCAGTCCATGAGATTTGCTCTGCCCCATGACATTTTGCAACTGCTCCGGTGAGCCGCCCAGGTATCGGCCCTCGACGTTCATGATGTAGATGGAGTCGCGATGGCCTTTGGTGGTGAGGAAGCCGACCGGGGGCACGTTGCCCATGACGAGCGCGTTGAGTGACGACGTGGTGCCGTGTGCGATGTGGTGGGTGTTTGCCAGCATTTCCTCGATCGGACAGCCCAATTGCCCGGCGAGTACCTCGAGGACGTCGATCACGCCGCGGGAGTAGTCCGGCGGTGTCGAGGGGGCCTTCGCGGCGAGAACAGTGCCTGCATCGTCGTCCAATACCGCGTCGGTGAACGTGCCACCGACGTCCACTCCGATCACATATGCCATTGCAGCTGCGCTCCTTCGTGCTGGGGGAAATTCAGGGGGCGGTGTGAGGTCATCCTCGAACACTCCTTACGTCTGTGTCGAGTATTCGACGTGAATGATGACATGTCAAGAGGCAACTGTGAGTGCCGTCACGGAGGCGGGGGAAGTTGCGGCGAACCCACGCTTCGGTCACTCGGGGGTTGACGAATCATCATTGGCGTCGAATACTCGTCATGGGCGTAAATCTATGTCCGACTCCCACCAGAAGGGCCACAACATGGGCATTCATCGCATCGGACTCGTCGTACCGAGTTCGAATGTGACCGTCGAGACGGAAATGCCGGCACTGCTCAACCGGCATGCGGACGCGCGGTTCTCGTTTCACTCGAGCCGGATGCGGATGCAGTCCGTGTCCCCGGAACAGCTACGGGCGATGAACGCCCAACGCGAGCGATGCATCCTCGAACTCGGTGATGCCGGGGTCGACGCCATTCTCTACGCGTGCCTGGTCGCGCTGATGTCGGTGGGACCCGGAGAGCATCAGCGGGTGGAGGGGCTGATTGCCGAGCAACTGGCCACCGGCGGTTCGGAAGCGGCGATCCGCTCGAGCGCAGGCGCACTCGTCGAAGCACTCCACGCCATCCACGCCGAACGGATCGTTCTGGTCACCCCCTACATGCGTCCCCTCGCCGAGCAGGTCGTCGCGTACATCGAGGCCGAAGGAATTCAGGTATCGGACTGGCGAGCACTCGAGGTCGCCGACAACGCGGAGGTCGGCTGTATCCCCGGCGACCGGGTCATGGACGCTGCCCGATCGCTCGACCGCGCCGGAGCCGACGCGCTGGTGATCTCCGCGTGCGTGCAGATGCCCTCACTCGACCTCGTCCAAGCGGCCGAAGACGAGTTCGGGCTGCCCGTCCTCTCGGCGGCCACCGCCGGTGTCTACAGCCTGCTGCGGGCCCTCGATCTTCCGGTCGACATCCCCGGAGCCGGTGGTCTCCTGCGTGCCGACGCCCAGGCCGCCGCCCYTCAGTAGCCCCGAATCCATTGGAGTTCACCATGTCCGAACTGCAACACACGGTCAAAGGCGTCGACCACGTCGCCTACCCGACATTCGACCCCGCCGCGACCGTCACGTTCTACCGTGACGTTCTCGGGTTCCCAGTCGTGCACTCGATCTGCGCGGCCGGCTGGGGCCCGGAGAAACATCCCGACTTCATCCATTTCTTCTTCGATATCGGCAACGACGACCGATTGGCATTCTTCTACTACTTCGGCCTCGAACCGTTCGACGGCGGCCCGCAGGGCGACTCGTACTCCCGTTTCGCCGAGGACGTACCCATCTTCTTCATCCGCTCCCGCCACCTGGCAATTCACGTGGATAGCGAAGACGACCTGATGGAATACCGGCGGCGCTTGGACCACAGCTCGTGGCCGGTGGAGATGCAGATCCAGCACGAGACGATCGAGTCGATCTACACACACGACCCCAACGGCTACATGATCGAAATAACCAGGGCGCTACGCCCGGTCACCGCGCAGGAAGACCTCGACGCCAATCTCACCATCGACGCCCTGGTCGACGTGGTGACCGGACCGGAGCCCAGCATGGCCGCGCTGCTCACCCGCAAAGCCGAACTGATCACCGAACGGGCAGCGGCCTGGCAGCAGGAGCAGGAATCGAAGGAGATGGCGACCCGATGACTACCCTGTTCGTCCTCGACGTCCCCGAGAACACGGCTGTTGCCGAGGTGGCCGGTCGCAACCCGGCGGTCACCGTCGACCACGTCGGGCCCTATTTCCGAATCGTCTCCGACTCGGCCATCGTCATCGACCGCCGCGCCACCGGCTGCCGCCACGCCGTCTGGTACAGCAGCGTCGCCGGACTGGCGGGGTCCCGAATCACGCAGTGGGACAAGGACGCCATGAGGGTTGAGCCGCAATGAGCGAGAGCACCCAACGGCTCGGCGCCGGACGGTACATCGACGCCGCCCAGGCCCCTGACACCGCCGTCACGTCGGTGCACGAACTTGCCACCGCCGACGGAGCGAAGGTCTCCGGTGTCCTACGGGTGGTGCCCGATGCGCACACCGTCGTCGCGCTGATGCACCCGCGCCAGGATCTGACTCACCACGTGCTCGTGCCCGAACTGCTCGCCCGCGGGTTCGCGGTATGGACGCAGGGCACCCGATCGGTCAACAACGACATCGCTCTAGTGCACGAGCAAGCCTTGCTCGATGCCGCGGCCGGGCAAGTGTTTCTGCGGGAGAGGGGTTTCGACCACGTCGTCACCCTCGGCCATTCCGGCGGCGGAACCCTCTTTGCGTTCTACCACCAGCAAGCCGGTTTGCCGCCGGGGGAGCGGTTGACCCATACTCCCGCGGGCAGACCCATCGACCTGGCTGGGGCCGAGATGCCCCGGCCCGATGCGGCGATATTCATGGCACCGCACCCCGGTCAGGGTGCGCTCCTGCTGCGGCTGATCGACCCGTCGGTCGTCGACGAATCCGACCCGCTTTCGACAGATCCGGACCTGAACCCGTTCGATCCTGCGAATGGATTCGCCGAACCGCCCCACAGTTCTTCCTACTCACCGGAATTCATCACACGCTACCGCCAAGCGCAGCGCGACCGCATCGCCCGCCTCGACACCATCGCCCGGCAACGCGTCGACGAAACCGCCGACGCGCGCCGCCGGTACAAGAACACGTCGGATCCGGGAGATCGTCGCGCCGCCCTCGCGCCCCGCGTCCTCACCGTCTACCGCACCGACGCCGACCTGCGATTCGTCGATCTATCGCTGAACCCGAACGAACGCCCTTACGGGTCGCTGTTCGGCCGGCGACCCGACCTGACCAACTACGGACTCGTCGGCTTCGGTCGCTTCTCCACGCCGGACGCCTGGTTGTCGACCTGGTCCGGGCTCAGCAGCAACGCCGACTTCCTGCGCTGCGCCCCCACGGTGACCGCACCGACACTGTTCGTCGAACTCACCGGAGACCAGGCCTGCTTCCCCGACGACGCCAAGACGATGTGCGATGCACTCGGGTCGACGGACAAAACCCACGTCCGCGTCGCCGGCACCCACTTCGGCGGACCCATCCACGACGGCGCTCCCACCGGTGCCAGCCTCGCCGCCGCCGACATCGGCGCGTGGCTGGCAACCAGATTCCCGTAGACAGCCACCACATCCCTCTGCCGGACCTCGCGCCGCAGTGACCTCACATGTTCCGGAGGTCACCGCGGTCGTTGGTCTGGGCTACCTTCCGAGCGGAGAATCCGATGCGTGCCCGTATTCCACCCGCAGCCCCCGTCGTCGGGCTCTGCCTGATGGCCCTGGTCCTCGAGGGCTATGACCTCCTGATGTACGGAACCGTGGTTCCGTCACTGCTCACGTACACCCCGTGGGACCTCGACGCCACCGACGTCGGGATGCTGGGCTCGCTGACCGGCATCGGCATGCTCGTCGGCGCCCTCCTCGCCGCGGCAGTTGCCGACTGGTGGGGACGACGCCGCACTCTCCTCGCCGCCGTCGTCATGTTCTCCACAGCCATGGGTGCGTGTGCGATCGCCCCCACCCCCGAGGTGTTCGGGGCGGGACGCTTCGCCGTCGGACTCGGCGCCGGTGTCCTCATGCCCACAGCCGCCGCCACACTGATCGAATTCGCCGAACCCCGTGCCCGGGCCCGTTCCGTGGCCATGGGGTTCGTCGGCACCTGCATCGGCGGCATACTCGCCGGAGTCCTTTCCCTGTGGCTGGTTCCCACCCACGGCTTCCGATCGATGTTTCTCGCCGGCCTGGTGCCGGCGCTGATGTTCTTGCCCCTGATGCTCGCGTATCTCCCGGAATCACCCGCCTACCTCGCTTCCCGTGGAGAACATGCCGCCGCGGCGGCGATTGCCGACCGGTATCGCCTCGAACGCACCGCCGCCCCGACAYTCACCACGTCCAGCCGAGAACGTGGATTGCGCGCACTTTTCGGCACCGACCGCACCCTCACGACTTTGTTGTTCTGGTGCACGACCCTGCTCTGTTTGCTGGTGTTGTTCGGCGTGGCGACCTGGCTACCCGCACTGATGAGATCGGCCGGATACCCTCTGGGCGCGTCCCTGTCTTTCCTCCTGACACTGAACATCGGAGGCGCCCTCGGCGCCCTCGGCGGCGCGGTGCTCGCCGACCGGTACGGGATCAAACCCGTCACGGCAGCATTCTTTCTGTGCGCCGCGATCGCACTACTGCTCGTGACCACCGCTCCGCCGTTGGTTGTCGTCTACATGTTGGTGTTGCTCGCCGGAGTCGGCACGACCGGCACCCAGATCCTTCTCAATACGTTCATCGGCAGTCACTACCCCGCGTCGAGTCGTGCCACAGGACTGGGTATGGCCTTGGGTGTGGGCCGGATCGGGGCGATCGTCGGCCCCACCTACGGTGGCGTTCTCGTCGCGATCGGGACCGGAACCAACTGGCAACTGGCGGCTTTCGCGGCGCCGGCCGTCGTCGGTGCCATCCTGACCGTGCTCGTTCCGCAACGCACACCGATCCGCCGATCCGCTCAGACCCGACCTCCTTCCGCGGCCGCGGATATCGATCGGAAAGCTGTTTCATGACCATCGGGCCGGGAGTGGTGCAGATCACAGTCGGATATAGGATGTTCTGCGACATGACGAAGCTGCTCATCGCGATGGCTAGGGCGCGAACGATGGACACCTCCGGCAATCTGTTCGGCGCGAAACAGTAAGGGGTCGCACAATGGCACGCCTACGGTCACTCAACGTCGGTATGCCGAAAGACGTTCCCTGGCAAGGACGGACCGTCCACACGGGCATCTTCAAGTACCCCGTCGACGGTCCACGTATGGTCCGCACGCTCGACATCGACGGCGACGGTCAAGGCGACCTCGACGGTCACGGCGGCGAAATACGTGCCGTCCTCGTCTACCAATGTCAGTCCTACGACTTCTGGCGGCGTCAACTCGGTCGCGACGATCTCGAATACGGTCAGTTCGGTGAGAACTTCACCGTCGACGGCCTACCCGACGACGAGGTGCACATCGGTGACCGCTATCGCATCGGTGACGCCGAGTTCGAGGTTACTCAGCCACGCGTCACTTGTTATCGGGTCGGAATGCGCCTGGGTGAACCCGAGATGCCGGCACTGCTCGTTGCCCACCACCGGCCCGGGTTCTACTTCCGGGTCATCACCGAAGGTCACGTGCAGGCCGGCGACGAGATCATCCGCACCCGGATCGGTCGACACCGCATGAGCGTCGCCGCGATCGACGCACTGCTCTACCTACCCGACCGGGACATCGGCCAGCTCCGGAACGCAGTGGACATCCCCGCGCTCAGCCCCGGCTGGCAGCGATCGTTTCGGGACCTGCTCGACGCCGCAGAGCACCCGAAGCGCGCCGGCGAGCCGCCCGCCGGCGCCCAACCGGAAGGCTGGGCCGGCTTCCGACCGCTGCGGGTGTCGCGGATCGTTCCCGAAAGCACAACCGTGGCGTCGATCCACCTGGCGCCACACGACGACACCCCGCTGACCCGGCCGAAACCCGGCCAGCACCTCGCCCTCCGCGTCGCCGGCGCCGCCGACCCACCGCCGGTGCGCAACTATTCGCTGTCTGCCGCCCCGTCGGACAGCGAGTACCGCATCAGCGTCAAACGCGAGACTCACGGCCTCGTCAGCACCTATCTCCACACGCAATTACGTGTCGGCGACACCGTCGACATCGCCTCTCCGCGTGGCGATTTCGTCCTTCCCGAAGACCGCGACGACACCACGCCCGTGCTCCTGCTCTCGGCCGGCGTCGGGGTGACCCCCGTTCTGGCGATGCTGCATGCACTCGCCGCAGCCCACAGCAAGCGCGACATCTGGTGGCTGCACACCGCCCATTCAGCCGCCGAACAGGCTTTCGCGGACGAAGCGCACCGATTGCTGACCAGCGTCGACCGCGGTCACGAACACGTCTACTACACCGCCGAGAGTCCGACGGCGAACCTGGATCCACCGGCCGTCGCCGGCCGCATCAACCGCGAAGCCTTGGCCGCCCTGGGGCTGCCCGCCAACGTGACCACCTACCTGTGCGGTCCCACCGCGTTCACGACCGCGATGCGCGAGGCGCTCATGCACCTCGGTGTGGAGTCCGACCGCATCCACACCGAACTGTTCGGCGCACTCTCGGCCATCAACCCTGGACTCACCGACGTCACCCACACCCTGCCACACCTGCCACTGGGACCCGTCGGCACCGGGCCGCGCATCACGTTCACCCGCAGCGGACTCACCGTGCCATGGAGCGACGAGTACAGCACCGTCCTCGATTTCGCCGAAGCCTGCGACGTTCCGACCCGCTGGTCGTGTCGAACCGGCGTGTGCCACACCTGCCAGACCCCGATCCTCTCCGGGACCGTTCGATACCGACCGGACCCCCTGGAGCCCCCGATGCCAGGCACGGCTCTCTTGTGCTGCTCGCAACC
>NZ_JBFUGT010000260.1:0-9402 GCF_056402775.1 Rhodococcus sp. P3_B8 | reverse complement strand
GCCGCACACCGCGACGGTGCGGATCGTGGCTTCGGGGTCGCCCGCGGCCCGTACACCCCACGTCGTGGCGGGCAGCGCGTCCGCCACCCGGTCGGTGAAGTCGCGCAGCGACAGCGGCTCGGGGAGCTCCCCGACCCGCCCGAGTCCGCGGGGTCCGGGGAACGTCGCCATCTCGAACACGTCGAACGCGACCTCCTCGTACGGGTGGGCGGCGCGCATCGCGGCGAGCACCTTCTGCCGGATGCCGCGCGGTGCGATCACCTCCACCCGGCTCTCCTCGACACGTTCGAGCGCACCGACCGCGCCGAGGGTGGGGTTCGCACCGTCGGTCGGGAGGAACTGGCCCTGCCCGGTGACGGACCAGCTGCAGTCGCGGTAGTTGCCGATGTGCCCGGCGCCCGCGTCGAACAGGGCGCGCCGCACCGTATCGGCGTCGCCGGCCGGGACCAGGACCACCCACTTGTCCAGGTTTTCGGTGGGGTGCGGGTCGATCGGTCCGGTGACGGTGAGTCCGAGCGCCGCGGCCAGGGCGTCGGAGACGCCGGGGTCCGCGGAGTCGGCGTTGGTGTGCGCGGTGAACAGGGCGCACCCGGCCCTGATCAGCTTGTGGACGAGTGCGCCCTTCGGGGTGTGGGCGCCGACGGTGTCGACGCCGCGCAGCAGCAGCGGGTGGTGGACGAGGAGAAGGTCGGCGCCGGCGTCGATCGCCTCGTCGACGACGGCGGCGGTCGGATCGACCGCGATCGTCACCGTCGTCACCGTGTCGTCGGGGTCGCCGCACACGAGTCCGACGGAGTCCCACGATTCGGCGAGGGCGGGCGGGTACGCCGCGTCCAGGGTCGCGATCACGTCGGCGAGACGCACCGGGTTCACAGGATCTCCTTCATCGCGTCGATCAGGACACCGGTCTGCTCGCGGGGTCGCACCGCGATCCGGAGGAAGTCGGGACCGAGTCCGGGGAACGTGTCGCACCGCCGCACGGCGATGCCCCGCTCGCGTAGTTGCTTCCGCACGAGTTCGCCGTCCGGCAGTCGGAGCAGCAGGAAGGGTGCGACGGCGGGCTGGTGCACCGCGACGCCGATCTCGTTCAACCGGCGGATCATGTCGTCCCGCCACGCACCCAGCACGACGGCGTGCTCCCGGGCGGCGGCGACGGCGTCCGGTTCGCTGCATGCGGCGATCGCCTCCACCTGCAGGCTTCCCAGTGGCCAGTGCGCCCGCCCCACCTGCAGGCGTTCGAGGATCTCCGGGGAGCCGAGCGCGTATCCGCAGCGCAGCCCGGCCAGTGCCCACGTCTTGGTGAGGCTGCGCAGCACCAGCACGTCGGGCAGCGAACGACCGGCGAGCGACTCGAGCTCGCCCGGCACCGCGTCGGCGAACGCCTCGTCGACCACGACGATCCGGCCGGGCCGGCGCAGCCGCAGGATTTCCTCCGCCGGGTGCAGAACCGAGGTGGGGTTGGTCGGGTTGCCGATCACCACCAGGTCGGCGGAGTCGGGGACCGCGGCGGCATCCAGGACGTACGGGTCGTCGAGGAGCACCTGCGTGACGGGCACATTCGCCTCCCGCAGCGCCCACTCCGGTTCCGTGAACGACGGATGGATCAGTGCCGCCTCCAGGACCCCGAGCCGCGGGAGCAGAGAGAAGCCCTCGGCCCCACCCGAGAGGAGCAGCACCTCCTCGGGCGAGCGGCCGTGCCGGGCGGCGACGGCGGTCCGGGCGACGCGATCGTCCCCGACGGTGGGATAGGAGCCCAGGCGCGGCAACGCGTCCGCGAGGCGCAGTCGCAGCCATTCCGGGGGCCCGTCGCCCTGCACGTTCACTGCGAAATCGAGGAGACCGGGCCCCGCATCCACGTCTCCGTGGTGACGCAGGCTCTCCCGGGTACCGGCACGAATGTCCACAACCGTCGAGCCTAAGGGACAATGGTCCGGTGACATCTCTCTCCACCTCCCTGTCCTCCGCCCCTTCGGCCCTGTCGGCTCCGATCGTGCTGTTCGATCTCGACGGCACGCTCACCGACTCCGCGCCCGGCATTCACGCCGGGTTCCGTCATGCGCTCGCGACGATCGGGCAGCCGGAACCGACCGACGAGATGATCGACGCCGTCATCGGCCCGCCGATGATCGACACGTTCCGGTCGATGGGTCTGGACGAAGACGTCGTGCAGCAGGCGATCGCGGCCTACTTCGAGCGCTACGACAGCGTGGGGTGGGCGGAGAATGCCGTCTTCGACGGCATCGAGAAGGTGCTGATCGACGCCCGCGACAGCGGCCGACGGCTCGCCGTCGCCACGTCGAAGTCCGAACGGTTCGCGATCCGCATTCTCGAACACTTCGAGCTGGCCCACTACTTCGAGTTCATCGGCGGCGCCAGCGACGACGGCAGTCGCCGCGCCAAGTCGGACGTGATCGCCCACTCCCTCCGGAACCTGGGAGTCGCCGCCACCGAGGGCGCCACCCCCGACGTCCTGATGGTCGGCGACCGTGACCACGACGTCCTCGGTGCCGCGCACTGGGGTATCCCCGCGGTGTTCGTCGAGTGGGGTTACGGTTTCCCGGCCGAGGCCGAGCGCGCGCACACGACGGCGGAGACCGTCGCCCACCTCGGGAAGCTGCTCGATGCCGCAGCCTGACACCCCGCTGCACGTGACGTTCGTGTGCACCGGCAACATCTGCCGCTCCCCCATGGCTGAGAAGATCTTCGCCGAACACCTCCGCCGGGAAGCCCTCGACGACCGGGTGATGGTGAGCAGCGCCGGGACCCACGGCTGGCACGTCGGCCGCGAGGCCGACATCCGCACCAACGAGACCCTGAAGCTGAACGGGTACCCGACGGGCCACACGGCCGCGGAGGTCGGACCGTTCCATCTCGGCGCCGATCTGGTGGTCGCACTGGCGGCCAACCATGACCGTGAGCTTGCCCACATGGGGGTGCCCGACGAACGCCGCCGGTTGCTGCGCAGCTTCGACCCGGACGCGGACACGTCGTCCGTGCCCGACCCCTTCTACGGCGACCTCGAGGACTTCGAACGGGTCCGCCTGCAGATCGAGGCCGCGGTGCCCGGGTTGCTCGACTGGGTGCGCAGCCGATAACCCACGATCAGGGTCCCCACCTGCGAGCGGCTACCGTGGAGGCGTGCGAAGGCTGAGATTTCTGTTGCGACCCGGCTGGTTGGTGTTGGCCTTGGTGGTCGCCGGATTCGCATTCATGTGTTTCTACGTGCTCGCGCCGTGGCAGCTCGGCAAGAACACGTCGACGGAGCACCGGAACCAGCTGATCGCCGACTCGGTCGACGCCGACCCCGTCCCGCTGGAGACCCTGCTGTCCGGCGCGGCCCCGAATCCGGACGACGAGTGGCGCCGCGTCACCGCGACCGGGTCCTACGTCCAGAACAGTGACCTGCTGGTCCGGTTGCGGTCTATCGAATCGCAGCCCGCGTACGAGGTCCTGACCCCGCTGCAACTGACCGACGGTCGCACGATCCTGGTCAACCGCGGCTACGTCCGCCCCCTCCAGGGAACCGAGCCGCCGCCGGTGGATCCGCCGCCGGCCGGGGAGGTGACGCTCGACGGTCGCGTCCGCAAGTCGGAGGGCACCATCGCCGGCAAGGAGCCGATCGACGAGAACGGGCTCCGGCAGGTGTACTACATCGACGCGGGTCAGATCGGCGGTTTCATCGGCACCGATCTCGTCGACGCGTACGTACAACTCGAACCCGATCAGCCCGGCGGCCTCGGCACCATCCCGCTCCCCCAGCTCGACGCCGGCCCATACCTGTCGTACGGCTTGCAGTGGCTGGCGTTCGGCATCATGGCCCCGCTCGGCCTGGCCTACTTCATCCGCGCGGAGTGGCGCGAACGCCGCAAGGAGAAGACCGCGGAGACCTCCGACGACTCCGCTACGGCTCCCGCACCGGTGGCCCGGAAGAAGCCGTTCACCCGAAGCAAGCCGGTGGAGTCAGCGCCGCGGACGGCGGCGGAAGCGAAGCTGGCCGACCGCTACGGCAAGGGCCGCTGACACCAGCGCCGCACCCCCCTGCACCGCCGCGGACAGCCGCACCGCACGGTCGAGGTCGACAGGCAGGGGCGACGGCCCGGAGCCGAGGACGGGTCGCATCTCGACGCCGTGCGCGTATTCGGTGCGCCCGCCCAGTGAGATCCCGAGTGCGCCCGCCGCGCTGGCCTCCGCGACGCCCGCGTTGGGGCTGGGGTGCTGGGACGCGTCGCGTCGCCACGCCGCCCACGCCTCGTTCGGCGACCCGCCGACCGCCGGCGCGGCTACGACCGACAGCGCACCCGTCAGGCGGGCGGGCAGCAGGTTGAGGACGTCGTCCCACCGCGCCGCCGCCCATCCGAAGTTGCGGTACTTCGGCGAGCGGTACCCGACCATCGCGTCCAGGGTGTTGGACGCCCGGTAGACGAACAGTCCGGGAATTCCGGCCACGGCGCCCCACACGAATGCCCCGACCGCCGAGTCGGACGTGTTCTCGGCGACCGACTCCAGCGTCGCCCGCGTGAGCCCGTCGACGCCGAGCACGCTGGGGTCGCGACCGCACAGCGACGGCAGCAGGGCGCGGGCGGCGGCAAGATCGTCCGCCTCCAGGTGTGCGGCCATGCTCGATCCGGTCCGTCCCAGCGACGTCCCGCCGAGCACGGCCCATGTCGCGACGGCCGTTCCGGCTACCTCGCCTGGCCATCCCCCGCGCCGCGCGATCCGCGTCGCGGCGACCCCCAGCCCCGCCGCTCCGCCGACGAGGACGGCCACGTGCAGGATCCCGGCCGACCGGGAGTCACGGTACGTCACCTTCTCCAATGCCATTGCGGTGCGTCCGAATCCGGCCACGGGATGCCACCGGGCCGGATCGGCGAACACGCGGTCGGCGGCGAAGCCGAGGAGCAGGCCTGCAGCACGCGCGGTGGCGGGACGGGAGGTTCGATGCACGCCGATATTTGTATCAACTAACGTTGCAGTCGATGTAAAG
Source organism: Rhodococcus sp. P3_B8 (assembly GCF_056402775.1). Lineage (NCBI taxonomy): Bacteria > Bacillati > Actinomycetota > Actinomycetes > Mycobacteriales > Nocardiaceae > Rhodococcus > Rhodococcus sp. P3_B8. The sequence goes on along the minus strand of NZ_JBFUGT010000260.1, from coordinate 4,418 downwards.
GAGCGTCCCATGAATGCCGCGATCGACGAGTACCTGGCAGGCAAGAACCCGGACGCCACCGAGCGCCTGCTGCAGTTCCGTGACCTCGTTCTCGCGTGCGGCGAGGTGGACGAACGGGTCCACCGGACCGAGATCGCGTGGGCTCGTGCCCGTGTCTTCGCTGCCGCGTTCATCTACTCGTCGCGGCTCGAGATCGCCCTCGACCTGCGTCGCCGCGTCCATCACCCGCAGCTCCGCGAGGCGTTTCCCACGACGAAGACGGTGATCACCCACCGTTTGACGATCACCTCCGACGATCAACTCGACTACACCCTGGCGGCGCTCCTCGCCGAGGCCTACGACACGGTGGGTCCGGGCACTCGCGCGCGCTAGCCGAGGGCACAATTGCGCGCCGATTCGCCGGAATCCCGCGCAACAGCGTGTGCGTCTCACCAATCCGTCGGCGGCTGCGAACGACGCACCCGTTCCGGTCGGCATGTCTGATTCCTGAAACTCTGCCGAGTATCTCGCCAAGCGCCCTTTATTGCGCCTACCATGGTAAATGCCGCCTCGTTCCCCCCATTCAGGGGCGGCGCACGGCCCCGCCCTGCTCACATCTTCGGTGCTGACTCAACACACCCACGTGGCCCGGCGGGGTTCTGCGCGTCCGGTGGAAATTCATGTGAGGCATTGGTTTCGCCGACTGCGCCTGGGACGATCGAGAGGTGTGCAGCGACCTGACGAAGCTCGGCGACGACGAACTGCTCGCCCAGCTGGATGAGCACCGAGCACTGCTCGGCGAGTCCATCGCGAACGACTACGGTTGCGAAACGGTCCGCGGAGTCACCAGCCGGATCACAGCGTACGAGGCCGAACTCGATCGCCGCGGCTCCGCGACCTCGCGCGACGCGACCTGACGCGCTACGTGCGGGACGTGCGACTCGTGGTGGGAGCGGACCAGACGCCGGTCACTTCCCCGCTCTCCTCGTAGCGGTCGATCTTCACGATGCCCGCCCCGGTCTCGGTGGGCCGGTGCGTCTCGTTGACGGCCTGGAAGTCTGATTCGAAGGTCTTGTCGCTCGACGTGCCGTTGCGCAGCGTCACCTTGTACCTGGGCATGTCAGGAATATGCCACTGCAGGCGAAGCCGCGGGCGATGAACAGGTTAACTCCACGAAACCTGTCACAGGACCGCAGCGGAACTGAAATAACACAAATCTGTGTCATGTCAGTCAGAACTGCTATTTTCGATACTGTGCCGTCCGACACACAGCTGATATTCGCCGACCACGTCGGCCGTTTCTACGCACGCCGATACGGATTCCCGCCGATGGCGGGACGGCTGCTGGGGTACCTGTTCGTCTGCGATCCGCCGCAGCAGACGATCGACGAACTGGGCGAGGCGTTGCTGGCGAGCCGGAGCGCCATCACCGGGGCGGTCAAGCTGCTCGAGGACTATCGGATGGCGCGGCGAACCCGAGTGGCCGGCGAGCGGGTGGACCGGGTGAGCCTGGACCCGGCCAGTCAGCAACCGCAGAACTTCGATTCCGCCCTGCACCGGGAGCACGCGGCGCTGTTCCGGGAGGGATTGGCGTTGCTGGCCGACGCCCCACCCGAACGTCGCGCCCCGCTCGAAGAGATGGTCGCGCTGGCCGACTTCCTCAGCGAGCGACTTCCGGCGCTGCTGGACGAGTGGCACACGCATCGCGACGAGGTCCGGGATCAGCACACGAGGAAACTCGATCGAGAAGAGGATGTCCACCATGACTGAATTCGAACTGTCCGCCCTGCGCGAGCAGGCGGCCAACGGTGATTCGACCGCGCTCGACATCCTGATCGAGCTCGCCGGCGAGCGGGGTGACATGGACGAACTCCGCCGGCTCGCGGACAACGGCAGCTCCGACGCGGCCGACCAGCTCATCGAACTCGCCACGGAACTGGGCGACATGAACGAACTCCGCCGCCTCGCCGACAACGGCAACACCACCGCCGCCGAGCAGCTCATGGAGCTCACCGAGGAGTGAGACGAGGTGAGCGGCAGTCGAACGCGGACCACGGTCAACACCGACACGGAGAAAGCCCCGACCCGCGCGGAAACGCAGATCGGGGCCTTGCCTGACGGTGGGCGCGGAGGGTTTCGAACCCCCGACCGCTGGTGTGTAAAACCAGAGCTCTACCACTGAGCTACACGCCCGAACATCCGGCGAGAACCTCGCCGGATGCGCATCAGGACTCTAGCGTGGCGAGCGCTTTCTCCCAAGCTCCCTGGTCACGGGCCTCTCCGGGCCCGTTCATCTCGGCGAACCGGATGACGCCTTCCTTGTCGATGACGAAGGTGCCGCGGTTCGCGAAGCCCAGCTTCTCGTTGAAGACGCCGTACTGCTGCGCGACCGCACCGTGCGGCCAGAAGTCGGCGAGCAGTGGGAAGGTGTATCCCTGCTCGGCGGACCAGATCTTGTGTGTCGGCGACGCACCGACGGAGAGCGCGAGAATCGCAGTCTCGTCGTTCTCGAACTTCGGCAGTTCGTCGCGAACCTTGCAGAGTTCACCCTGACACGTTCCGGTGAACGCGAGGGGGTAGAACACGAGCAGGACGTTCTTCTTTCCGCGGTAATCGGAAAGCGTCACTTCCTGATTGTTCTGGTCCTTGAGGGTGAAATCGGGGGCGGTGGTGCCCACCTCGAGCGGCATGACGTGATCCTTCGGTGAGTGAACGAAAAGGTGAGACTGTTCAGCGCTTGTTCGCGGGACGCGACTTCGGCTGAACCAGACGGCTTCCCGACCAGTCCCCGAGGTTTGCCGCCGATGTCTGGGTGAGACCGGCTGTAGGTGCGGACTCGGCGATCTCGCTGGGCTCGACGTGACCGGGCTGACCGGTCTTGGGGGTGAGGACCCACACGAATCCCTCGTCGGCCAGGGGGCCGATGGCATCCATGAGGGCGTCGACGAGGTCTCCGTCTTCGTCGCGCCACCACAGCAGCACGACGTCGATCACCTCGTCGGAATCCTCGTCAAGCAGTTCTCCACCGATGGTGTCCTCGACCGCGGCACGCAGGTCGTCGTCGGTGTCCTCGTCCCAGCCCAGTTCCTGTACCGCCATGTCGGCAGTGATCCCGAGTTTCTGAGCGTAGTTTTGGGCGTCCGCCGCGGCGACCACGGTGGGGTCCTCCTTTTGTTGACGGTGCTCGGATACCCGAACACCTGCCGGATGAAGATCAATTAGGTGAAAGCGAACATGCTCGAGCGCTTTCGCGCAAGCCGACCACGCGAATTTTTCTCAGAAAGTAGTGATGCGTGGTCATCGACCGAGCCTACGGTGCGGGAGTCACGATGTGGGGCAGGCTGCCCGAATCGAGTCGCTGAGCTCGTCTCCACGGCTGGCGAGTGTGTTCAGAATGTCACCGCGTTGCCCGCCGTCGACGGCGATCGCAAGTTCCCGATAATTGTTCGCGTAATCGGTGAGCAGTCCGGTCAGCTCCGCGGGAAGCGCGGGCGTGGCGGCACTGGCCCCGTCGGCCGCCGCCCGGAGGGCTGCCGCCGCGGCGCTCGCCTTCGCACCGGTGTCCGCGGCGTCGGCGTTGGCGGCGTCGATGAAGGCGTTGTAGCTGTCGATGGTGTCGCCGGCGCGGTTCACGAACATCGTGCACTGCTCCACGAGCGCCTCCCGCTCGGCCGCGGCTTTCTGCGAGGACGACGCGGCCACCGACGAGGACGTCGCCTCTGCGGCGTACTCGGCGGCCTGAGAATCGTTTTGCTGCGCGGTCCCCTCGATCTCGCCGCCGCATCCGGCGATGACGCCCACACCGACGATCGCCGCGACGACAGCGCTCGCGGGCCCCCAGCGGCGCGTCGACGTGCGCATTCGTCTCCCCCATGTTTTCGACGGCATCGATAAGTTCAACATTCGGCCCCGGAACTGCGCAAACGCTACCGAAGAGTAACCCGAGCACAGTGTGCCGACTGGGCCGCGATGGTGAAAGATGAGGGTCGCGCCATATTCATAAAGGAGATGGGTCGGGCCTAACAAGGCCGCGATCGCATGGAGAGGACGCCACACCGCGCGTCCCACCACAATGAGGAGCAACGTTGTCAGACCTGATCCAGGGACCCGCGTCTCAACCGGATTCCGCCACACCCGGCGCCGGAGCGGCCCAACCTTCCAACCCCAGTGCGACCCCGGGTTCCGACGGCCGCGTTCGCGTCATCCGTGAGGGTGTTGCGTCTTATCTGCCGGATATCGACCCGGACGAGACCACGGAGTGGTTGGAATCGTTCGACGGACTGTTGGACCGGTCCGGACCGACCCGTGCCCGGTATCTGATGTTGCGGATGCTCGAGCGGGCCGGGGAGAAGCACGTCGCGTTGCCGGCGTTGACGTCGACCGATTATGTGAACACCATCCCGACGGAGAACGAGCCGTGGTTCCCCGGTGACGAGGAG
>NZ_JBFUGT010000259.1:0-9412 GCF_056402775.1 Rhodococcus sp. P3_B8 | reverse complement strand
GGATGTGGGCGCACCAGCCGGCGGTGCGGCCGCAGGTGAACATCGCGGGCATCATGTGCGCGGGGACCTCGGCGAAGTCGAGGATGACCGCGGCCCAGAATTCGACGTTGGTTTCGATGGCCCGGTCGGGGCGGCTTTCACGCAGTTCGGCGAGGGCGGCCTGTTCGAGGGCGGCGGCGGCCTCGTAGCGGGGGCGTTCAGGGGTTGGGCGGTGGCGCGGAGCACCCGGGCGCGGGGGTCTTCGGCGCGGTAGACGCGGTGCCCGAAGCCCATCAGCTTTTCCTTGCGGTCGAGGATGCCCTTGACCAGGGCGCGGGCGTCGCCGGACTTCTCGGTGTCCTCGATCATCGGCAGGACGYGGGCGGGGCCGGGGTAGACCCTCGCGATAATGGACGAGTCCGGCGCCGTGCTTCCCCCGGGAGAGGTCGGCGAGGTCGTCGTTCGYGGCGCCAACGTGATGCACGGCTATCTGGGGCGTCCGGAGGAGACAGACCGGACCATCGTCGACGGCTGGCTCCACACGGGCGACGTCAGCCGACTCGACGAGGACGGGTACCTCACCCTCGTCGACCGCATCAAGGACATGATCATCCGCGGCGGCGAGAACATCTACCCCAAGGAGATCGAGAACGCACTCGCCACCCACGACGGAGTCCTCGAAGCGGCCGTCGTCGGAGCGCCCCACGAGTTGAAATAGCCGATGTCGGAATCTGTTTCGTTCCCCTTCGATTTGCCGTGTGATCCGTGACATTATTCGCGGGGAGGGTGGTCCGAAATATTCCGCCGGGCTCGAGTTCGCCTCGAGCTTTGTCCGCGGCGGACAGTGCGGACGGCTACGTGGCGGCGGGAACCCACTGTGGATCGCGGCCGGTGAGGCCGAGCAGTTGCTCGAGCAGTGGCGCGGAGTCAGGAACGGTCACCGGTCGCCCGAACAGTCCGGGCGTGCCGTGCGGGTTCTGGTCGGCCGATGACTTCGCGAACTCGTATGCGGCGCTGAGTAGTTCCGGTGCGCTGTGGAAGTTCTGATCGGTGGCGACGGCGAGGTCCCAACCGTGCACGACGATCTCGTCCACCGCGACCGCGCCCGCGACGTCGGCCGGTAGGTCGAGTCCACCTGCCTGGGTCATCCCGTGCCACGCCGCCTCCTCGCGCCAGGCGCCGGCGAGCGCGGCCAGACGCTGCGGGATCCGGGTGCGCCAGTCGGTGCCGAGGCGAGCGGCGTCGGCGGAGGGTGGTTGGCTTCCCCCGGCGGGCGGTGCCTTCGTCGCGGCGGCGGTGAACGCAAGCGACAGCCCGTCGATGTGGTCGAGGAGGTCACCGACGGTGAGCTCCGGGCACGGTGTCGGTGCTGTGAGTTGATCGTCGCGCACGGACTCGACGAGAGAGGCCATTACGTCGGTGGCGGGTTCGAGATCGAACATTCTCAGCACTCCTCGCGTCGGTCACTGTGCGGATCGGTGGTGGTTCCACGGTACGACGTGGTGCATCGATCGAGGTCGAAATCCAGGTCATCGGCCATGATGGGATCGAGCGAGCTCCCGGTGTCTGTCGCCAGGGCGTCCTACCGGGGTTTGGCTATCAGCACTTCCCCTTCGAGTCCGTCGGGGTCGCGGAAGAAGATGCTCTGGACGGCGCCGAAGTCGTTGACGGCTCCGTCGCTGGCCGCCTCATCGATCAGACGTTGCCGAATCGTGGCGAATGCTTCGTGTGAGGCGGCCTGCAGGCCGACATGATCGATGCGTCCCCGTCCCCACATGGGTGTTTGGCGCTCAGGTTCGGTGTTGCCTTCGATCACGAAGATGTTCAGTTCGGTGTGCGGGCCGATGCGGATGACGGTCATCGTTTCTCTGCCGTCGTCGCCGTGGGTGCGTGTGGGTCCGACGTCGGCGTCGAACACATCGGCGTAGAACCGGCCCAAGCGGGCGGCGTCCTTCGAGATCCAGGCGATGTGGTTGATACCGTCGAGCAGCACGCTGTTCTCCTGACGTTCGGGTTGCAACGGCTCGTGAGGCCTCGATCCTGCAGGATCGAAAGGCCTCACACATGGGCAGCCGCCCGGCTAATGAGTGCGAAGCTCGTCGATGAGCTCCTTCTTGTTCAGTTTCGAATAGCCCTGCAAACCCAGCTCTTTGGCACGTTTCTGGAGCTCGTCGACCGTCCAGTCCTCGTATGACTGCGACTTCCCGCCCGACTTTCCGACGTTCTCGCGCCCACGACTGGCCGCGGCATTGGAGATTCGTGCGGCCTTCTCCTTGGAATCGCCCTTCTCGCGGAGTTCCTCGTACATTTCCTGGTCTTTGAGTTGGGGTTGTGAATCCTTGCGTGCCATCTCGTGTTCCTCCCATCCGAAACATCGACGCTGCTGCATCTTCCGCCTACCCGTGCCACAAGCGAATCAAACAACACCTCGTGTGCAGTGCAGTCGCGCGCAGTTAATTTCGACTTGTTCGAGACCCTGGGATGAACACCCGAGCCGTCCGCAGAGACCAGCGACGCTTCGCGGACCTACATGACGATCGATCCACCGCCCGGAGACACACTCACCCTGGGCTTCGACGCCTACATTCAGCCTTCGAGTCAGCTCGGCCACTCGGGATCGGTCTCGGTGTCCTGGTGCCCTGATGGAGATCGTGATCCGTGCGGCGGTCCTGTCGTCATGGGCGACCTCGTTCAGCAGGGCGTGACGCAACAGGACTACTCCGTGACGTCCGCAGTCCTCGCGGTCGGAGTGTTCGCCCTGCTCACACTGGCCCTGGCATGGGCCAATGCGCGATTCCCCCGCGTGCGTGGGGTCACGCACGGTGTTCCCGTCATCATCGTTCGTGACGGGATACCCGACCTGCAGCGGCTACGCACCGAGCGAATGTCGCTGGACGACCTGATGGCGGATGCCCGGCAGAAGGGCATCCGCCGGTTCGACGAAATCGAGCTTGCCGTGCTCGAGACCAACGGCCGCGTTTCGTTCTTCACCCGGGCGGGTGGCGCGGGCGAAGGTGCGCCGGAGCAACCGGTTATCGCGTGAGATGCGGTCGGAGTCGCTCCGGCCTGGCGTACCGCGACGGCGTCCCGAGCCCTTACTTCGTCGAGGTCAGTGACCTGAGAAAGAAGGCCAGGTTGGCGGGGCGTTCGGCGAGACGGCGCATGAAGTAGCCGTACCACTGCTCGCCGTAGGGCAGATAGACCCGCACGTGTTGCTGCTGCTCGACCAGACGCAACTGCTCGGTGTCCCGGATGCCGTGGAGCATCTGGACCTCGAACTCGTCGGTGGTGCGACCCGTGGCCTTCGCCTGCGCCAGTGCGGCCTCGACCATGGCCGGATCGTGGGAGGCGACCATCGGGTAGCCCTCACCGTTCATCAGGACCCGCAGACACTGCAGGTAAGCCTCGTCGACCGCGGGCTTACCTTGGTAGGCAACAGATGCGGGTTCCTTGTACGCGCCCTTGCACAACCGGATCCGCGATCCGGGCCCGGAGAGGTCCCGGCAATCCGCTTCGGTGCGCTTCAGGTAGGCCTGCAGCACGGTGCCGAGAGTGGGAAAGTCCTCGCGGAGCTCTCCCACGATCGACAGGGTCGAGTCGGTGGTGGTGTGGTCCTCGGCGTCGACCGTGACCCAGACGCCGGCTTCCTCGGCCGCGGTACAGATCTTGTGGGCGTTCTCGAGTGCCACGTTGTGACCGTCCCGGGGAAGGCACTGTCCGAGCGCGGACAGCTTCAGGGAGACCTCGATGCTGCGCGGCCGACCGCCGGAGTCAGTGGCCGGGGCACGGTGCGCCAGCGACGACAACAGCGTCAGGTAATGCGACACGGTGCCGGAGGCCTGCCCGAGATCGGTGGTGTCCTCGCCGAGGTAGTCGATGCTGACGTAGCGGCCGGAGCCGAGGACATCGGTGGTCGCGGCCACCGCCTGATCCTCGGTCTCGCCGGCGACGAACCGGTCGACGAGGCCCTTGGTCACCGGAATGCGACTGACCGTGCGTTCCATCCGCGGCGAGCGGGCTGCGGCGAGCAGGGCGGGCCGGAGCAGATCGGCGGCCGCCATCAGATGTCCTCGGTGGAGTCGGCGCCCTGGTGGGGGTAGTGGTGGTCGGTGGCCGGGACGAACGTTTCCTTGATGGTGCGGGCGGAGGCCCAGCGCAGGAGGTTCTGCGGGGAGCCGGCCTTGTCGTTGGTGCCCGACGCCCGGGCGCCTCCGAAGGGCTGTTGTCCGACGACGGCGCCGGTGGGCTTGTCGTTGATGTAGAAGTTGCCGGCGGCGAATCGTAAGTCGTCGGTGGCCTTGGCGATCGCGRTGCGGTCGTCGGCGATGATCGAGCCGGTCAGCGCGTAGGCGGACCCCTTGTYGACCAGGTCGAGGATGTTCTCGAACGATCCGGCGGCGGAGTCGTCGTAGACGTGGACGGACAGGATCGGTCCGAAGTACTCGGTGCGGAAGGCCTCGTCGGTGGGGTCGTCACCGAGCAGGACGGTGGGGTCGACGAAGTAGCCGATGCTGTCGTCGACGTGGCCGCCGGCGGCGATGGTCAGGCTGGGGGTGGCCTTGGCGCGGGCGATGGCGTCGGCGTTGCGGTCGAAGGCTCGCTGGTCGATGACGGCGCCACCGAAGTTCGAGAAGTCGGTGACATCCCCGTATTTCAGGGTCGACGCCTTCTCGATGAAGTCGTTGCCCATCTTCGCCCACACCGACTTCGGGACGAACGCGCGGGAGGCCGCGGAGCATTTCTGTCCCTGGTAGTCGAACGCGCCGCGCAGCAGGGCGGTGGTGAGGGTGTCGGGGTTGGCGGAGCTGTGGGCGAGGACGAAGTCCTTGCCGCCGGTTTCGCCGACCAGGCGTGGGTAGCTGTTGTAGTTCGAGATGTTGTCGCCGACCTGGCGCCACAGGTGCTGGAAGGTGGCGGTGGACCCGGTGAAGTGGATCCCGGCCAGGCGGGGGTCGGCGAGAACGATGTCGGAGACCTCGGCGCCGGGGCCGTTGACGAGGTTGATCACCCCGGGCGGCAGACCGGCGGCCTCGAGCAGTTTCATCGTCCAGTACGCGGCCACGGCCTGGGTCTGCGAGGGCTTCCACACCACGGTGTTGCCCATCAGGGCGGGTGCGGTGGGCAGGTTGCCGGCGATGGCGGTGAAGTTGAACGGGGTGATGGCGTAGACGAAGCCCTCGAGGGAGCGGTATTCGAGCTTGTTCCACACGCCGGGGGAGGAGATCGGCTGGTCGGCGAGGATCTGCCGGGCGAACTGGACGTTGAAGCGCCAGAAGTCGATCAGTTCGCACGGGGTGTCGATCTCGGCCTGGTACGCGGTCTTGGACTGGCCGAGCATGGTTGCGGCGGCGAGGGTTTCACGCCACGGTCCGGACAGCAGGTCGGCCGCACGGAGGAACACTGCGGCGCGGTCCTCGAAGGACAGTGCCCGCCAGGCCGGGGCAGCGGCGGTCGCGGCTGCAACGGCGTCCTGGATGTCCTGGGCGCCGGCATTGGTGAAGGTGCCCAGGACCGCGGCATGCCGGTGCGGCTGGACGACGTCGATCGCGGGGCCGTTGCCGCGCCGGTGCGCACCGCCGATGACGTTGTGGATCTCGGTGGGGTTGGACCCCAGCTCGGCCAGTTTCGCCTGCAGTCGGGCACGCTCGGGGCTACCCGGGGCGAAGGAGCCCACCGGCTCGTTGATCGGCTGGGGCGTGGTGGTGACGGCGTCCATGGAACCTCCTACGGGGGTGTGGCGGCGAAGGAACCGCCGCTCGAACTAGGTGTAGTCAACACCAGAACAGAGCCGAGATATTGAGCCAACAGGACAAGAAATGCTGATGAAGGTTGTACTGTTGGCTAAACCTGTTCTCACCCTCCGAGCGGAGCGATGTCGGTGCCTTCCGGAAATCGAAGTCCTGCCACGGCAGCCGCGGCGCCCGATCCTTCTGCCGAAACCATCACGCTGCGTGAGCTTCTCCGTGCTCTCGACACCGCGGTCGTCGAGCTGATCGACGCTCCCGCGGGTGACGACGTCGCCGTTGCATCGGTGGCGCTCGTCGACAGCTCCGATCTGACGGTCGAAACCGAATCGCAATCTCCGATGCAGGACTTGTATCTCCATGTGGGGGTTGCGGACGCCGACGCCGTGCGCTGGTTCGACGACGTCTCCGGGCGGGCGCGACGGCACCGGCCGCATGCGGTGATGTCGAAGACGGCGCACGAATCGAGCGCAGTGCAGGCGGCGGCGCACCGTGCCGGCGTCGCCCTCGTGGCGGTGCACCCGAAGGCGCGATGGGATCACGTGTTCCCGCTGGTCCAGCGCATGCTCGACCGGTCTCGCCGCGGGCGTGGCGCACCTGCGGACCCGGATCTGCTCGCCACGGACACTGACCTGTTCGGCCTCGCGCAGATCGTCGCCCAGAACGCCGGGGGGATGGTCTCGATCGAGGACGCCCAGTCGAAGGTGCTCGCATACTCTGCCTCCGACGAAGCGGCGGACGAACTGCGCGCCTTGTCGATCCTCGGCCGTGAGGGCCCACGCGATTACCTGCGGACACTGCAGAAGTGGGGAGTGTTCGACCGGCTCCGGGAAAGCGACGAGGTCATCGACGTGCCCGCGCACGAAGAACTCGCCACCAAGCGGCGCCTGGTGGTCAGCATCCGCCAGTCCACCGAGGACACCTCGACCGCACCGCGGCTTCTCGGTTCGATCTGGGTGCAACAGGGCGACGCACCGTTCAATCCGGATGCGGTGGACGTGTTGCGCGGCGCTTCGGCGATCGCAGCCCGGATCATCTCCCGAAGTCTCAACGCCCCCTCCACCGAGGGGTTGCTGGTCCAACGGTTGTTCGGTGCGCGTGGTGGGGGCGTCGATGTTCCCTCCGTGGCCAGCGCCCTGAACTTGCCGATGAGCGGCGCGGCCGCTGTCGTGGGCTTCGCGCCGACCGGATCGGAGAGCTCGACGGCCACCGGCGAGTTCGCCGGAATGGGCAGCATGCTCCGCCTGCACGCGAGCTCGTTCAGCCGCCATTCGGTCGCCACAGTGATCGGTGATCGCGCCTACGTGCTCCTTCCTCGCTACAAGTCCGCTGCGGGGGTCACCGCGTGGACGCGGCAGCTCGTCGACCAGTTCGAGGCCAAGCGGTCGATCGTGCTGCGGGCCGCGATCGCCGTTCCGGTTCCCGACCTCGCGCAGGTGGCCGCGGCGCGGGTCGAGGTCGACCGGGTTCTCGACGGCACTGCCGCCACGTTCCCGGAGGGACGGGTGACCACGCTCGCCGAATCCCGCACCGCGGTGCTGCTCGGGGAGATCCTCGACCTCGTCGGCGAGCACCCGGAACTGCACGATCCGCGCGTCGATGCGCTGTACGAGTACGACCGCAAGCATGGTTCCAACCTGTGCGAGAGCGCCGAGACCTACCTCGCGGAGCACGGGGACGTTCGTAATGCCGCCGCCGCACTGAGCGTGCATCCCAACACGCTGCGGTACCGGATCCGCCGAGTGGAAGTTATCATCGGGATCGGTCTGCAGGACGCCGCCGACCGGCTGCTGTTCGAACTGCAACTTGCCGTGCACCGGCGCGCGACACCGGAGAAGCCGCCGCAGGGTTGACGCGTTGGTCAGGAGATGACGGCAGACCAGATCTCGTCGACGGAGAGTCCGGAGTCGTCGCTGAGAACAGCTTGGGCGACAAGGAGTTTCCCGGTGTTGACCAGATGAACGCGCATGGCGGCTTCCGCTCCGTCGGGGTCCCCGGCGATGATGGCATCGATGATGGGCGCATGCTCGTCGTCGATGTCGGTGAGTGTTCTGGTCTTGTCGGCGGTATTGGCCCCGAGCAGCCGGGTGGTCTCGCGAAGGGTCTTGACGATCGCGCGGGCTCGGGCGTTGTCGGCGGCGTCGAGAATCAGGTCGTGAAGCCCGAGATCATGATGGGCGAACTCGTGTTCGTCGCCGCCGGCGGCGGCGTCCTGCATCAGGCGTCGTTGCCGCTGCAGTGCATCCGAGAGCATGGGGTCGGCCGCGGCTGCGGCCTTGCGGACCGCGGGTAGTTCGAGGGCCAACCGGACTGCGAAGATCTCCGCGATCTCCTTCGGCTGGGGGAGGAGAATGCGGAAGCCCTGGCGTGCTTCGAACTTGATGACTCCCACTTCTTCCAGGCGCAGTAAAGCGTCCCGCACCGGGGTTCGGGAGATGCCCAGACCCTCGGCGAGTTGGTAGACCGAGTACTTCACTCCCGGTTTCATGCGGCCGTCGTCGATGGCCGCCCGCACCGCCGCGATCGCCTGCTCCATCCGTCGTCCCGCGAACGGGGTGAGCGGTTCGAGTTCGAGCGCTTCGTCTGCCACCCGATCACTGTAACAACACGGGGCTGTTCGTAGCATGCTAGAGGTTGTAGCATGCTACGAATGATCTCCGCTGAATCACTGGCCGCTGAGCTGCGCAGTTCGGGAGTGAGCGACGTTCTCTCCGACGGCACCACCCGCGCTGCCTATTCGTCCGATGCGTCCCTGTACCGGGTGCGACCGCTGGTCGTCGCGCGGCCGCGCCATGCCGACGAGGTGGCGGCCGCCCTCGCGGTGTGCCGCCGAGAGGGCGTGCCGCTGACCTCTCGCGGTGGCGGCACCTCCGTTGCAGGTAACGCTGTCGGGACCGGACTGATTCTCGACTTCAGCCGGCACATGAACCGGGTGCTGTCGATCGACAGGGACGCACAGACCGCCACCGTCGAGCCGGGCACGATTCAGACGGTGCTGCAGCAGGCCGTCGCACCGCAGGGCCTACGATTCGGGCCCGACCCATCGACGTTCACTCGATGCACCATCGGCGGCATGATCGGAAACAATGCCTGCGGTTCGCGCACGCTCGGATACGGCCGGACCTCGGACAACGTGAAGGGCTTGCACGTTCTGACCGGGACCGGGGAGTCGTTGCAACTGGGTTCGGCCGGTGAGGTGACGGCCTCCCCGGCGCTGAGTGCACTACAGCAGGTCACCCGCGCCGGTTTGGCGACCATCCGCACCGAGCTCGGGCAATTCGGCCGTCAGGTGTCCGGATACGCCCTGGAACACCTGTTGCCGGAAAATCGGTTCGACGTGACCCGCATGCTGGTCGGCACGGAGGGCACCCTCGCGGTGGCAACCCGCGCGACGGTCCGCTTGGTGTCCGAGCCCGCCCACCGCGTCCTGGTCGTGCTGGGGTACGCCGACATCGCGTCGGCGGGTGACGCGACCCCGCTGGTGCTGAAGTTCGATCCGACCGCCTGCGAGGGTATCGATTCCCGGATCGTCGACGTGGTGCGCGAGCGCCGCGGTCCGGATGCGGTTCCGCCGTTGCCTGCGGGGGCGGCCTGGTTGTTCGTCGAGGTCGTCGGCGACGACCTCGACGAGACGATCGCCAGGGCCCAGCAGGTCGGACGGGACTGCGGAGCCGTGGACAGCCTCGTCG
>NZ_JBFUGT010000258.1:0-9454 GCF_056402775.1 Rhodococcus sp. P3_B8 | reverse complement strand
ACCGAGGACATCCCGCGGCCCTCCTGATCGCTGCCGGGAGTCTTCGGTGTCACGCAATACCTTCCGAACGACGCTGCGGCTGCGTAACATCAACATCATCTCGCTGGAATCCCTCTGGAGGCCGACGTGGGTGGACTTGGTATCGATCTCGGAACTGCCAACACTGTCGTCGGAACTCCCGACGACGGCATCGTACTGAACGAGCCGTCCTTCATGCTCGTTCGAACGAAGGATCCGCACCGTGCTCTCGCAATCGGCACGGAGGCGCGAAGTCTCGTCGGCCGCACTCCTATCGGAATCACGCCGGTTCGACCGATGCGCGACGGGGTGATCGTGGACCTGGAGTCGGCGCGGGCATTCGTCACGGCCGTCATCAAGCGGGTCTCCTCTGCACGGCGATACGGGCTGCGGCCCAAGGGAGTCATCTCGGTCCCCGCGGGTGCCACCCCGCTCGAGCGTCGGGCCCTGCTCGAGGTCGGCCACGAGGCCGGTTTGCGGAAAGTGGGGTTGGTACCGGAGCCGGTGGCGGGTGCGCTCGGTTGCGGAATCAACCCCATGGAACCACGCGCACACCTCGTCGTCGATATCGGCGGCGGCACTTCGGAAGTCACCGCCATCTGTTTCGGTGGCATTCTCTCTCACCGTAGTTGCCGCGTCGCGGGCGACGAATTGACGAACGCGCTATACCAGTACCTGAAGGCAGAGCACAAGATCGTCGTCGGCGAACTCACCGCCGAGCGTGCCAAGTTGGGTGAACCCGACAGCGCCGAGGGGCAGTCGCTCGTCGTCGAGGGCCGCGACGCCGTGACCGGCCGCGCACGCCTGGTGACACTCGAGACCGAAGAGATCGTGGAGGCGTTGCGGCCCACGACAACCGGAATCGTGCAGACATTGACGGAATGCCTGGACGACCTCCCCGCGCAGGCCATCGGTGACGTGATGTCGGAGGGGCTGCTCGTCATCGGTGGCGGCGCGTTGCTCCGCGGGCTGTCCCAGCTGCTCGAAGAGTCCTTCGGATTCCCGGTGAAGACCGCCGAGCGCCCGCTCACCTGCGTCGCCGAGGGCGCTACTGCCTGTCTGGTGCACCCTGAGGTGGTTGCCGCCTACAGCGCCTGATCAYCGAATCGGCGCCGGCGCGGGTGGTCGCGGAAAGTAGTGGTCGAGGAGTTTCTTGACCACGGGGCCCGCCGTCGCCGACCCGAAGCCACCACCGCGGATCAGCACCGACACCTGGATCTGGGGTGCGTCGAAAGGCGCGACCGCGGAGAACCAGGCGTTCAGTCCTTCTCCGGGCGCCGACGGGTCCTCCGCCGTGCCGGTCTTCGCGCCTGCCGGGACCGGGAGGTCCGCGAGTTGCCCGGCGGTCCCCGCCGACGCGGACGCCCGCATGCCTGCCCGGACGGGACCGAGCAGGTCGGCGAAGGGTAGACGCTGCGGCGCCGCTGTCGGTATGGGCACCGAGTCCGACCCGTACGCCGCGGCGAGCTGGGGCGTCACCATCGCGCCGGTGGCGATCCCCGACGTCCAGCGCGCCACCTGTATCGGGGTCGCGCTGACGGTGCCCTGTCCGATACCCATCAACAGGGTCGACCCGGGATACCAGGTGGCCCCGATACTTCCGACGTTCTCCGGGGTGCCGAGGAACCCCTCGGCCTCGCCGGGCAGGTCGATCCCGGACCGCCGGCCGACGCCGAGTTGCCCCGCGACGTCCGCCATCTTCTCCGGGCCCAAGAGTTCACCGAGCTTGTAGAAGTAGACGTTGTCGGACCACTGAATCGCCTGGAGCAGATTGTGCGGGCCCATCGGTTGCCAGTTCCGGAACGTGTGGCCGCCGTAGGTGTAGGCGGCGCCGGTGTCGATCACCGTGTCCGGCGACAGCACCGGGTACTGGGTATTCGCCGCCGCGACGACGATCTTGAAGGTGGAGCCGGGCGGGACCGCGGTCTGGGTGGCGTTGTTGAGCAACGGGCTCGGCCCCGGAGTCTGACTCTGCGCCGCGAGGGCGACGAGGTCGGCCGGAGGTCCGTAGACGTTGTTGTCGGCCCCCGGGACACTGGCGAGGGCCAGCACGGCTCCGTTCCGCGCGTCCATCACGACGGCGGCACCGAGGTCGCCCTTACTGGTGCGCATCGCCTCCACGAGCGCGTCGGTGGCCAGGTTCTGGACCCCGATGTCGAGGTGCAGGCGCAGATCGTGGCCCCGTACCGGGTCCACGCGTTCGCCGGCGGCCACCGGATGCCCGGACGGATCGACATACATGCACTGCTTGCCGTCGCTGCCGCGGAGCAGAGCGTCGTACTGCTTCTCGAGTCCCGCCTTGCCGACGCGTGACCCGAGTACGAGATGCGGCCAGCGTTCCATGTCGTCGGCGTCGGCGACGCCGACGTGTCCGAGGACAGAGGCGAGCACGGCACCGTACGGGTACTGCCTGCGACCGGACGGCACCACGAGCACACCGGGCAGTCGCGCATCCACGATGCGCCGCGCCTGGTCGGGCGCGACCCTGCCCACGGCCACCTGAGACTCCCCCTCGCCACCGGCCTCGATGAGGCCCGCCAACTCGTCGGGAGACGTGGCGAGCAGAGCGGCCAACCGGTTGCGGGTGTCGTCGTCGTTCTCCTCGAACATCCGAGCGACCACCGCCACGGCGTACTCGGCGACATTGACTGCGAGCGGAATACCGTTGCGGTCGAGGATCAGTCCGCGCTCTGCGGGCAGGCGGATGCACCGCATCATCTGCTGGTCGCTCATCGCCCGGAATTCCGCACCCCGGTCGTGTTGCAACTGCCAGGCGAACACCGACATCGCGACGAGTGCCGCGGTCATCGTCAGGGTGCCCGCCGACATTCCACGCGGGCGGCGTCGCCGTCGGGGATCCGGGGTCCACAGCGGTCGCGCGACGCCGTCTCGGCGCACCGCGAGCACCAGTCCGATGGCGACGAAACCGACGATGGCGGCGGTGCCCCCGTAACTGAAGAGGGGAATCGGCATGCCGGTATGGGGCAGAAGCGACAGACTCTGACCGATCGACACCAGCGCGTGGATGCCGAACAACGCGCCGATTCCGGCCGCGACGAGTGCGGCCTCGCGCGTGCGCGCCGTGCGCGCGGAGAGTGCAGCCCGCCACACGATGACCGACGTTGCCACCACGACAGCCAACCCGGCGATCAAACCCCACCCGTACACCAGGCTGGCGAACGCGAGATCGTGCTCCGATTCGGGAAGATACTCGGCCCGCACCGCGTACATCGGGTCGCGCGCCAGCCCCCACAGGCCACCGCTGCCGATCGCGATGTTCGCTTGCAACTCGGCCCATCCCGCGCCGGCGGGGTCGGCGTTGCTCGACAGGAACACGTGGACCCGTTCGAGCTGGTAGGGGCGGAGGAAGAGCACGGCCAGCGGAAGCGACGCGAGACCCAGCACGAACAACGGAACCAGGGGCAGCAGCGGGACGCGGGCGAGGATGAGCATGACTCCTGCCGTCGCAACGAGAACGACGGCAGTCGACAGGTCGGGTTGGAGTGCGACGAGTGCAATGGGTACGCCCCCGATCGCCAAGGTCGCGATGAATCGTGCCAGCGTGAACCCACCGGCGAGCATGCTCGCGGGCACGAGAACCAGGGCGAGCTTGGCCAGTTCGGACGGCTGGACGGTGAATACGCCGAAGTCCAGCCAGCGTTGAGCACCCTTGGTCGCGACCCCCGCGAGCGGCACGACCGCCAGCAACACGGTCGCCACGGTGAACACTGCCCAGCCGAAGGCGCGGAGATCACTCATCCGCAGGCGGGACACCACATACATGATGCCGAGACCGGCAACGGCGAAGAGCGTGTGGCGAACAGCGTCTGCCGTCTTCCCTGTCGAGAGCAAATTCAGAAGGCCGAGCACGACGAGAACGATCGCCGCACCGACGATCCACGGGTCGGATTCGTGCTTGTCGTCTTGCTTGTCGTCGTGCTTGTCGTCGTGCATCCCACCCCTCCCCCGGCGCTCAGCAGCGAGCGTTTTCGGCGGGCACCAGCAGCGGCTCGGACGCGGCCGTCGCCGGGGCGCTGGTGACGGCCGCGAGGGCGAGTGCAGCGCCCGGCGGCAGATCGGTCCGGACGATGCCGTAGACCTGTTGTGACCCGGGCTGAACGGGCAGCGTCACTTCGCTGGCGGGCCGCACCTCGCCGGTACAGCGGTCGTACACGTTCACCCGCCAGGTCACACTGCCGACAGCTGCTGCCGGATCGAGGCGAATGTCGACTCGGATCGCGCACGCCTGCCCGGGCAGGCACTCCCCGTTGGCGCGCGTGACCGTGACGAGGGTGATCGGCCCCGCACTCCCGGGGGCACCGATGTCGACGGGCGGCGGCGGCCGGCCGACATCGTTCGTCACCGGCGGTGGCTGATCAGCCCGGGGTTCCGGTGGAGGCGGCGACACGGGCCGAATCTGATTCTGCTCCGAGGGATTCACGGGATTCAGGACGGCGTCCCATCCCCGGCGCAGCTCCGACCACACCCGTGGAGCCATCCACGCTGCAGCGACGAGTATCAGGATCGCGATCAGGCCGAGTGCTCCCTGTCGCCGCGACGGCCGTCTCCTTTTGCGATGCCACGGATTCCGGACCGGTGGCAACCAGCCTGACGGTGCGAGCGTGGAACCCGTCGCCACATACGGCCAGTCCCGGACGTCCGTCCGCTCCTCCACCACCCCTGTGTCCGGACGCGGCCGTCCTGTGGTGGCCGCGACGAGCCCGGCAATTTGGCAGCGTTTCCTTCTCTCCTCGGCTGGGTCGACGTCGGGTGCGATCGCCTGACGAACCCGGTGCACCAACGCATCCAGATCTGTTGCTGCGGCGAGCGATTCGTGCAACCGGTCGGCCAGGGCCGTACCGGGACAGTTCGTCGCAATGCTGCGGAGAAGTTCGACCACCGCCTCGTTCATGTCTCGCCGGGACGCACTGCCCGCGCACTCGATCGTGAGATGCCCGGCGTCGGACACCGTCGCGTTCCGGAGGCGGAATGGGTAGGGCCCCTCGCCGCGCGCCAGTTCGAGCTGATCGAGCGCATCCGCGACGAGTAGTGCAGCCTGCGCTCGTGTCAACATCGCGACCGCCAGGAGTCTTCCGAGTGCGACACCGCGGACACCTTCATCGTGATCGATGTGCTCGGGCGGATCGGGTCGGGCATCGGCGGGTTCGGTTCTCCTCGCAAGGAGCCCTGTCACTGCTTCGATCATCGCGCACCCCGACGCTATGCCTCCCGCACGGTTGAGACGCGACCGGAGCGGGCGGCGGCGGACCTTGAGTTGGGCTTACTCGCTGCCGAAATCCATTACGCCTGCGTCATTCCATTTAACTCCGCGGCGTGCTCCGGCGTCCGAGAAATCGCCTCGTCCGCTTCGACACAATTCGGTGTCGTCGGTCGGGACAGCTGAGTCGCACCGCTGTCTGTCAGCTCCCACTCGGCGGCACCCCGAACGCGTGCATCACGACCGCACCCCAGTCCCGCCACATCGGGCACGGTGGAGAATCCCGGTGGTCCAGGAACCGGATCACCTCGTCGTCGAAGGCAGCCGAGGTGGGCAACGCGGAGTGCGCGGCGCGGACCGGGCAGCCATTGCGTTCGACGTCCAGCCGCCAGCCGTGCGGCATCAGGGGAAGATCGGCAGCCGAGGTGATACTCAGAACACGCACCTCCCCAGGCAGCGGCTCGCCGAGAATGGCCTGCGCACTGCCCGCGGTGCCGAGCAGTTGCCGCGCCGCGGGCGTGTCGGGGTCGAAGTGGAAGAAGACGAGGTCAGTCACCGGCGCCGCCCACCGCAACAGGTCGCCGAAC
Source organism: Rhodococcus sp. P3_B8 (assembly GCF_056402775.1). Lineage (NCBI taxonomy): Bacteria > Bacillati > Actinomycetota > Actinomycetes > Mycobacteriales > Nocardiaceae > Rhodococcus > Rhodococcus sp. P3_B8. Next base: position 3,631 of record NZ_JBFUGT010000258.1, on the reverse strand, counting down.
ACCCTGCCCCGTCGATCGCCATCCGGGGGTGGAAAGCCGAGCGGGGTCTGCGGAAAGACGCCCACCAGCACCAGCACATCGACCTGCGCCCGCCCGGTGGCAACCGCGTCCCACACAATCCACGCGGCGTGGGAATGTGCGGCAACGGTCAACGGCCGCTGCAGGTTCGCGGTCTGTTCGGCAAACAACGCGACCTGTTCCTCGACGGGGCGCTGCGTGTCGGCAGATTCGTACGGGGCCCCCGACCTGATCGGACACGTCGAGTCGCGCTGCGGCTGCCCGTCGCCGGGGCCGGCGTAGGAGAAGTAGTAGACCTGATCGCATTCGTAACCCAGCCGGTGCACGTCGGCCCGGGGGATGCTCCCCTGCCCCGATCGCGAATTGATTCCGGACATGAGGAACAGCGAACCGGCCTGTCGGGATCCGGGTTCCGGATCGTCATATCCTCGTGTCCGAACAAAGATCACCGACGCCGCCGTCACCATGACGAGCACGACAGCAAGCGCCGCAACGGGCCGGGTGACCGGCGCACGGTCCATCGCCCACACCGTCAGTCCCGTCGCCACAGCCGAGACCGGCACGAGCAGCACGGTGAGGGCCGGGGCCCGGTCGGCCAGAGCGCCGAGCCCGAGGACCGCCGCGCAGTACGGCACCATCACCTCGATCCGCAGGCCGCGGCGCCACGCCCGCGCCATCGCCTCGCGCAGGGTGACCCCGCCCTGCCACGGGACCGGGCCGAGGATCACGACCAGCAATCCGACCAACGCCACCGCCGGCCAGAACGCCCGCGAGTACAGCGTCGCGTAGGCGGTCGCGTCACCGAGCGCCGCAAGAAGGACGGGGCCGAACGCCGCCGCGTAGAACATCGCGGCGAAGCGGAGGCGTCGGGCATCGAGTCCACCGAGAAGCCAGGCCATCAGCAGGACCCGCACGGCCGACACCAGGCCCACCAGCACCAGGAACTGCGGCCACGAGTCGGTACGCACCAGCAGAAGTCGCAGGTCCGTGAACTGATCCAGCGGTGGCAGCGCGACCAGGTGCAGCAGTCCCGGCCAGACGGGAACCATCCCGCTCGCCGCGAGCACGACGACGAGCACCGCGACGGCGGCCAACGGCAACCACCGCGTCCATTTCGTCGACGTCATACCTTTCGCTGTACTCGCTGGTCGTGGTCCTGCACAACCCATGGGCCGACCGGCCAGGTAGGACAGGTTCTCTCCACGGGGCCCGGCCAGGGAAGCACTCGCAGCGGACGCTGGACGCCGTGGCGGACAACGGGATTCCGGACCGGGCATCATTTGCGCGCGGTTCGTCGGATGCGTGACCGCATCACGGAGGATGATCACCTCATGGAACGTGCGGAGGCCGGAAGCCATGGGACGCTCATGACGTTCGACCAGTTCGCGGACATCTTCCGGGACGTCGCCAGTCTCGGCGTCGTCCGAGACGACTTTCACCGATTCGACGACGTCGTCACCGCGAAACTCTACGACCTGCTCCTCGTCGCGCAGGAGAGCGCGGCCGCCCAGCACCGGCACATCGTCGAACCCACCGACCTGCCGATCACCCGAGGCCTGCAGGAGAACATCGGATTGTTCCGCGAGCTCGGACCCGGCCTCCGGGTAGATCCGATCGTCGAACGACTGTCCGACTACCCGCCCCTCGACGGCGTCCTCGCAACCGAAACCCGATCGGGGCTTCCAGACATCACCGGCGGACTCAGCGTCGCCCTCGCGCGCACCTTCCGCATCGTCTACCCCGAGTTGAGGACCGTGCGGGCACGGACGACGCACTGGTCGGTGATCAGTACCCTCGTCGACCTCTACCTCTGACGTCGCCGACCGCGGCAGAGCACTGTTCTTTCGTGAATGCGAAACACCCCCAGGGGTGGAAACATCCACCCCTGGATGGATGTCCGACCACCCCTTCAGGGGGCGTTGTCGGACCCCCCTTCCGGCGAAGACTGGTGTTCGTCCACAAGGGACACGGAAATTCACACACCACACTCAGGAGCAACGCAATGAACTCGACGAAGACACGCATCGCCGCAGCAGCCGCAACGGGCGCCGCCCTCGGATTGGGAATGTTCATGGCCCAGAGCGCCACTGCCGCCGCCGCACCCGCCCAGTCGACGTTCCCGCAAGTCGTCTCCCCCGAATCCGGACTCTCGCCGTACAAGGTCGAGGTCAGGGACCGAATCGGCTGCGCAAACGCGTGGCCCATGGTCGCCTGCGACGCCCCCGACGAAGACGTGCCCCCGCAGGTGACCCTCGTCGAGCCCGGCACCACTCTGGTCGAGCCTGGCGGCACAACCCTTTACGGCCCCGCCGCCGCGACCGTGAACTCCCAGCAGGGTGCCACCATCCACCAGGTCTACTACCCCCTCGAGCCCGACGACGGGGTGATCTCCCACTCGCTCGATCCCGATATGCCCTGGATGTGACATCCGGTCGACACCGACTCACTCTGGATCGATAGCACTCTCTCGCGGCCGCCGGGGCCATTGGCCTCGGCGGCCGAGACGTGTGGGCTGACGCGCCCCGCGCGCATCTCGGAGTATTTAGAAAGACGAACCATCGATGACATCCGAATCCATGAGGTGGAGGATGAAACAGACCGGTCTCGCTCTGATCGTGGAACGGGTCTCGTTGTGACGGGTCGCTTCAAGCGAATCGACTTCTCCGCAGTTCCCGACTGAACGTGAGGCGGCCGAGATGACGGCAGAAAACGTGATGGGCGCACAGAGCGCCAATCAAGAATGTGAAGACTGCGGCTACAAACCGGAGCTGAAGCGAACTCTGGGCTCCTTTCAGGTGTTCGCTGTCTCGTTCGCATTCATCTCGGTGGCGGTCGGGATCTTCGGCACCTACGACGACGTGCTTCGAGACGCGGGGCCGGTGGGGATCTGGCTCTGGATCATCGTGGCGCTGGGGCAGACCCTGGTGGCGCTCGTGATCGCCCAGTTCGCGGCCCGCATCCCACTCAGCGGCTCCTCCTACCAATGGGCCTCGCGGCTGGCCAACCCGAAAGTCGGCTGGTTGTTCGGTTGGCTGACCTTCTGTTACCTGGCGCTGGGCGTGGTGACGGTCGACAATGCGATGGCGAGCAGCGCCCTCATGCCACTGTTCGGCATGCAGCCGGACGAGGGCACGGCACGCATGATCACGCTCGTCGTGGTGCTTGTTCAGGCGGTGCTCGTCGTGTTCTCTACGCGCCTCGTCGGCTTGATCACGTCGGGCGCGGTGGGGCTCGAACTGGTGATCGTGGTGGTGCTGGCGATCGGGCTCTTCGTCGCTGTCGCAATCTCGGGCGAGGGCTCGGTCGGCAATCTCACCTCGCGCGGTATCACCGAGGGCGCCCCCAACTATTTCGCTGTCGGCGGTGGGTTGATGGCTGCGATGATCATGGGGCTCGCCACGCTCGTCGGCTTCGACTCCGCGGCGAATATGGCTGAGGAGGCCAAGGATCCGTTTCGCAGCGTCCCGCGCGCGATCGTGGGATCGGTCGTGGCGGCGGCTGTGCTGGGACTGGTGTTCCTGATCGCGCTCACGATCGCGATCAAAGATATCCCCCGGGTGAGCGATAGTGACACGCCGGTGGCGGCGATCCTGCGCGATCAGCTGGGTCCGGT
>NZ_JBFUGT010000257.1:0-9508 GCF_056402775.1 Rhodococcus sp. P3_B8 | reverse complement strand
GATCCGGGTCGTGCTGGTGTAGTCGGACTAGCTGGTCGGCGCTTCGCCGGGCGCACTGTCGCCCGCCTGCTCCGCAGGTGCCGCCGGAGCCTGTGTCGGTGCGGCCGGCGCGGGAGTTGCCCGCTGCGCCGGCGGCGCAGCGGCGCTTTCCTGCGCCTTCACACGGGTCTTCGCGCCCTTGTGCGGAGCGAGCACCATCGTCATGTTTCGACCGTCCTGCTTGGCGGACGTCTCCACGAACCCGAGATCCGCGACGTCTGCACCGAGACGCTGCAGCAGCCGGAATCCGAGCTCCGGACGCGACTGCTCACGTCCGCGGAACATGATCGTGACCTTGACCTTGGATCCCGCTTCGAGGAAGCGCACGACGTTGCGCTTCTTCGTCTCGTAGTCGTGATCGTCGATCTTGGGGCGGAGCTTCTGCTCCTTGATGACCGTGAGCTGCTGGTTCTTGCGCGACTCACGCGCCTTCTGCGCGGCCTCGTACTTGAACTTGCCGTAGTCCATGATCTTGCAGACCGGCGGGCGAGCGTCGGGGGCCACCTCGACCAGGTCGAGATCGGCCTCGAGGGCCAAGCGGAGTGCATCTTCAACACGCACGATGCCAACCTGTTCACCTCCGGGTCCGACGAGGCGGACCTCGGGAACTCGGATGCGATCGTTGATGCGGGTCTCAGTGCTGATGGGGCCTCCTAGGTTGAACGGTCTTGTCTCGAGACCGCCAGCAGCCCGTACGCCCGGATTCCCAACAAAAAAGCCCCGCGGCGGTGAATGACTCTCACCATGCGGGGCCCGATGTCGACCGATCAGACGAACTCACGGCTCACGCCGATCCCTCATCTCCTCACATTCGAGGAACTCGAACCGAGTAACCTCGGACCGAGCGACCGGACCACTGAACTGCAGTTTTACCTGCCGCGCAGAGGTGGGAGTCGGACTCCACTTGCTGCCCCCGACAAATCCGAAGGCGGTCGTTGCGTCAAGAGTAACATTTGCGCACGTCGCGAGCTAATCGATACCGGGACGTTGCGCCACAGGGCCCTGGTGGAATCCTCTAAGGCATGACGGACAACATCGATGACACCCCGAACGACGGCACCCCGACCGGCGGTGACCAGAATACCGACGTCCGGGAACTGGCCGACGTTCCCTCGGTCGAGGTCATCAGCCGCGCCGCGGTCATGCTCATGAGTTCGGCAGCCGAGAAGCTCGGCCTGTCCGACGCCGACCCCGACTCCAGCCCGCACCGCGACCTCGACGAGGCCAGGCGGGTCATCACCGCCCTCGCCGGCCTGGTGACCGCGTCCATCGAGTACCTCGGACCGCACGCGGGACCGATCCGCGAAGGCCTCCAGGCGCTGCAGCGGGCGTTCCGCGAGGCGTCCTCGCACCCGGACGAGCCGGGCAAGGGTCCGGGCGAGAAGTACACCGGCCCCGTGTACTGACATGGCGAGCCGCAACAAGACCGCGCAGACGCCTGCCGGCGTCGACGAGTTCCTCGCCACGATCGCCGACCCGGTCAAGCGCGCCGACAGCGTACGACTGGTGGAGCTGCTCACCGCTGCGAGCGGAGAGCCCGCCGCGATGTGGGGCACGAGCATCGTCGGGTTCGGCTCCCGCCACTACAGGTATGCCAGCGGACACGAGGGCGATACCGCACTGATCGGCTTCTCGCCCCGGGCCGCGGCACTCACCCTGTACCTCTCGCTCGACTTCACCGAGCACGAGGCCGAATTCGCCGCACTCGGCAAGCACACACTCGGCAAGGGCTGCCTCTACGTCAAGAAGCTCGCCGACGTCGACGAGTCGGTTCTCGTCTCGTTGCTGAACCGATCCGTGGCCGCAGCCCGCGCGCTCTGATCGAATCTCACCGTTCGAACACGCTGCGCGCGTCGGCAGGCGGTTCGCCGAAAAGGCTCGGATCGCGCGGGACGAACGACCGGCCGGTGAGGGTGGCGTCGGACACCCGGTCCAGCCGGAACCACCGCACACCCGCCCGGCTCAGGCACCACGCGATGAGGAACCACGATCCCCTCGCGTGAGCGAGAAGGTGCGGTTCGACGACCCGCTCGGTGCGCTCGCCGTCCCGGTCCACATATCGGAGCGACACCATCAGTTCGCGCTGCAATCCGTCTTCGACGACGCGGCGGACGCGTGGTTCCGCGCTCGCCGTGTCGGCGTCTCGGCGGATCCACACCTTCGCGCCGAGGCGCTCCACCCGCTCCCTCGACTCGGAATCCATCACGTCGAGCAGCTTGGCCAGCGCGGCGCGGCCGTCGGTCGCGAACGGAGCATCGCGAAACGCCGTCAGGGCCAGTGCCACCGAGACCGCTTGAGCGGGAGTGAAATTCACGGGCGGTAACGTGCCGTCCCCGATGATCCCGTATCCCCCACCCGGCCCGGCAGTGGCCCAGATCGGGGCGCCCGAGGACTGCAGCACGGCGACGTCCCGCTTGATCGTCCGGGCGGTCACCTCGAACTGCGCCGCCAACTGCTCCGCGGTCCGGCCCCGGTCCCCCGCGCGGCGTAATTCTTCCGTCAGGGCGTGAAGGCGGGCTGGACGGTCCATGAGGGCAGTCTGCCGAACGACCGCGGCAAAGTCCCGATTCTCGCCGACCGATTCCGTTATACGACTGTGACACTTACGGTGACACGCAGATGTCACCGTTGCGGGTTCACTCTTGTCCCATGACCCAGACAAACGAATCACACGACAGCACAGGCACTCACATCATCCTGGCTCCCGGATTCTGGCTCGGCGCATGGGCTTGGGACGCAGTGGCTTCCGACCTGATCCGGCGAGGACACCACGTCACCGCGGTGACCCTGCCCGGGCTTCACTCCGCGGACAGCGACCGCGCCGGCATCCGACTGGACGATCACATCTCCGCAATCGCGGACGTCGTCGCGGACACACCGTCGTCGGAGCGGGTTGTGCTCGTCGCGCACAGCGGTGCGGGACCGGTGGCCTACGCGGCGAGCGACCGGGTGCCCGGCCGGCTGGCCCGCATCGTCTACGTCGACTCGGGGCCGCTGCAGAACGGCACCGCACTCCGGGAGGATCTCGATGCGTCGGTCACCGAGATCCCGCTTCCGTCGTGGTCCGAACTCGAGGCCGAGGGCAGCAGCCTCGACGGACTGGACGACGCAACGCTCGAGATATTTCGAAGCCGCGCGGTGCCCGAACCCGCCGGCCCGGCGAGGGACAGGCTCGAACTCGTCGACAGCAGCCGTCTGGACGTGCCGACCACGGTGATCTGCACCAGTTTCCCGTCGGAGGTCATCCAGCAGATGGCCGGCGCGGGCCATCCGATGGCCGCCGAACTCGCGCAGATCGCGAAGGTCGATTACGTCGATCTGCCGACCGGCCACTGGCCGATGTGGTCGCGGCCCGCAGACCTCGCGACCGCGATCRACACGGCCGCGAGGGACTGACCGAACTCAGCCGACTGCTGCGGCCTTCTTCGGCGCCCGCTTGCGCGGTGTCGCCGTGGCGGCCGCGGCAGTCTTCTTCGCCGAAGCGGACTTCCGCGTCGACGACGACTTGGCCGCCTTCGACTTCGCCGCAGCGGGAGGCGCCGTCACCTCGAGGACGTTTTCGAGGAACCGCCCCGTGTAACTCTCCGGAACCTGCGCCACCTCCTCCGGGGTGCCCTGTGCGACGACGGTTCCGCCGCCGGACCCGCCCTCGGGCCCCATGTCGACCACCCAGTCGGACGTCTTGATCACGTCGAGGTTGTGCTCGATCACGATCACCGTGTTGCCCTTGTCGACCAACCCGTTGACCACCCCCAGCAGCTTGCGGATGTCCTCGAAGTGCAGACCCGTCGTGGGCTCGTCGAGGATGTACACCGTGCGGCCCGTCGACCGTTTCTGCAGTTCGGCGGCGAGTTTCACGCGCTGCGCCTCACCACCGGACAGCGTGGGCGCGGGCTGGCCGAGCCGCACGTACCCGAGACCGACCTCGACCAGGGTCTTGAGGTAGCGGTGGATCGAGGTGATGGGCTCGAAGAACTCCGCGGCCTCCTCGATCGGCATGTCCAGGACCTCGGCGATGGTCTTGCCCTTGTAGTGGACCTCGAGCGTCTCGCGGTTGTACCGGGCGCCGTGGCAGACCTCGCACGGCACGTACACGTCGGGCAGGAAGTTCATTTCGATCTTCAACGTGCCGTCTCCGGAGCAGGCCTCGCACCGGCCGCCCTTCACGTTGAACGAGAACCGGCCCGGCTGGTAGCCGCGCACCTTCGACTCGGTGGTGGCGGCGAACAGGGTGCGGATCTTGTCGAACACCCCGGTGTAGGTGGCCGCGTTGGACCGCGGGGTGCGGCCGATCGGCGACTGGTCGACCTGGACGAGCTTGTCCAGCTGGTCGAGCCCGTTGATGCGGGTGTGCCTGCCCGGCACCTGGCGGGCGCCGTTGAGCTTGTTCGCCATCACCGTCGCGAGGATGTCGTTGACGAGCGTCGACTTACCGGACCCGGACACGCCGGTGACCGACGTGAGCACGCCCAGCGGGAAGCTGACGTCGATGCCCCCGAGGTTGTGTTCGCGCGCACCGATGACCGTGACCTGCCGCTTGCGGTCGACCGGTCGGCGGATGGCCGGAATCTCGATGTGACTGCGGCCCGACAGGTACGCGCCGGTGAGGGATTCCTCGCAGTCGAGTAGTTCCTCGTACGGCCCGCTGTGGACGACCTTGCCTCCGTGCTCGCCGGCGAGCGGTCCGATGTCGACCACCCAGTCGGACGTGCGAATGGTGTCTTCGTCGTGTTCGACCACGATGAGCGTGTTCCCGAGGTCGCGCAGGCGCGTCAGGGTCTCGATGAGACGCCGGTTGTCGCGCTGATGCAGACCGATCGACGGCTCGTCGAGCACGTACAGGACGCCCACCAGGCCCGAACCGATCTGGGTGGCGAGGCGGATACGCTGCGCCTCACCACCGGACAGGGTGCCGGCGGCGCGGGCGAGCGACAGGTATTCGAGGCCGACGTCGAGCAGGAAGCCGAGACGTGCCTGGACCTCCTTGAGCACCTGACCGGCGATGGCCTCCTCGCGGCTGCCCAATGTGAGGCTGTTCAGGAAGTCGGCGCAATCGGAGATCGACAGTTCGCAGACCTCGGCGATCGACTTCATACCGAACTTCTCGTTCGCGATCGTGACCGACAGGATCTCGGGGCGCAGACGCGCACCACCACACGCGGGACAGGGGGTGTCGCGCATGTAGCCGTCGTAGCGTTCCTTCATCTGGTCCGACTCGGTCTGCTCGAGGCGGCGGTGCAGGAACGGCATGACGCCCTCGAACTCGGCGTAGTAGGAACGGGTACGCCCGTACCGGTTCTTGTACCGGACGTGGACCTGCTCCTCACTTCCCTCGAGGATCGCGCGGCGCGCCTTCGCGGGCAGCTTGTTCCACGGCGTCTTCATGTCGAAGCCGAGAATGTCGCCGAGCCCGGACAGCAAGCGGCCGAAGTATTCGGAACTCTGCCCCATCGACCACGGCGCGATGGCTCCGTCCTCGAGGGACAGCTCGGGGTCGGGGACAACGAGGTCCGGGTCGACCTCCTTACGGATTCCGAGACCGGTGCACTCGGGGCAGGCGCCGTACGGGGAGTTGAACGAGAACGACCGCGGCTCGAGGTCGTCGATGGAGAGCGCGTGGCCGTTCGGACACGCCAGCTTCTCCGAGAATCGACGTTCCCGGTCTGCGGCGTTCTCTTCGCGGTCGACGAAGTCGAGGACGACGATGCCCTCCGCCAACCGCAGCGCGGTCTCGACGGAATCGGTGAGTCGCTGCTTGGAGCTGGCCTTGACGGTGAGGCGGTCGACGACGACCTCGATGTCGTGCTTCTCCTGCTTCTTGAGCTTGGGCGGATCGGAGAGCGGATGCACCACGCCGTCGACTCGCACACGCGAATAGCCCTGCATGTTGAGCTGGTCGAACAGGTCGACGAATTCACCCTTGCGGGTCCGCACGACGGGAGCGAGCACCTGGAAGCGGGTGCCTTCTTCCATGTCGAGGACCTGGTCGACGATCTGCTGCGGCGTCTGCCGCGCGATCTGCTCGCCACACACCGGGCAGTGGGCGGTGCCCGCCCGGGCGTACAGCAGACGGAGGTAGTCGTAAACCTCCGTGATGGTGCCGACCGTCGACCGCGGGTTGCGGTTGGTCGACTTCTGGTCGATGGACACCGCCGGCGACAGACCCTCGATGAAGTCGACGTCGGGCTTGTCCATCTGGCCGAGGAATTGGCGCGCGTACGCCGACAGCGACTCGACGTAACGTCTCTGGCCCTCGGCGAAGATCGTGTCGAACGCCAGACTCGACTTGCCCGAGCCCGACAGCCCGGTGAACACGATCAGGCTGTCGCGGGGCAGATCGAGATCGACCCCTCGCAGATTGTGCTCACGGGCACCCCGCACGATAAGGCGATCCGCCACTCCAAGTCCCTTCATTGTTCGACAGCCGAGGACGCGCATGAACGCTGGGCCCTCTGGCCGTGCCATGGTAAGCCGGGGCACCGACACGTTCTGTGGGACGCATGGCCGCCCTGCCACTCACCTGCCTGTATTCGACGGTAGCCTCCCCATCATGACCGAGCAGCCCATGGTGATAGAAGACTCGTACTCCGGCCACGTCTCCCCCGGTTCGGCGCCGCAGCGCCGCACGGTTCCGGGAGCCACGATCACGAAGATGTCCGTCGGCCCCATGAACAACAACGTGTACCTGGTCGTCTGTTCCACAACCGGAAAATCCGTCCTCATCGACGCCGCCAACGAGGCGGACCGCGTCAACCAGTTGATCGGCGAACACGCTCCATCCCTCGAGCTGATCGTCACCACGCACCAGCACGGCGACCACTGGCTGGCGCTGGAGGACGTCGCGGCCGCCACCCGCGTGGACACCGCCGCGCATCCACTCGACGCCGACGCTCTGCCCATCCGGCCCGACCGTCTCCTGGAAGACGGTGACACGGTCACCGTCGGCGACGTCACTCTCGACGTGATCCATCTCGCCGGCCACACCCCCGGCTCCGTCGCGCTCGCGCTCACCGAGACCGGCCGCACACGCGTCCATCTCTTCACCGGTGACTCCCTCTTCCCCGGCGGCGTGGGCAAGACCGCCGACGCCGGCAAGTTCGCATCACTGCTCACCGACGTCGAAACCAAGCTCTTCGACCGCTACGGCGACGACACGGTCGTCTACCCCGGCCACGGTGACGACACCACCCTCGGCACCGAGCGCCCCCACCTCGGGGAGTGGCGCGAGCGCGGCTGGTGACCGCATCCGATCGCCGATTGCGCACCGGACGGTCCGCGATTGGCGATCGGCCTCCCTGGGTACTGGTGAATGGGCAGCCTGTCGGTTCGGCAACATGGTCGTACGCCGACGACTGCCCTGAACTCTCGTTAGTGTGAGACGGGAGAACTCGAGATTGGGAGGCCAGGAATGCTTGTCCGTCGTATCGCTCGCCCACTGCTGTCCGCAGTCTTCATCAGCGGAGGGATCGATGCACTTCGAAATCCGGCGCAGAGAGCACAGGCCGCCGCACCACTGATCGACAAGTCCACAGAGACGCTCCCCGAGTCCGTCACCCAGAAGATCCCGTCCGACCCGGAGACGTTGGTCAAGATCAACGCCGCCGTGCAAATCGGCGGCGGAATTCTTCTCGCCACCGGGAAGGCGCCGCGACTCGCATCGCTCGCGCTGGCCGGCAGCCTCGTGCCCACTACCGTTGTGGGRCACGACTTCTGGAACGAGAYCGACCCGGCGAAGAAAGCGGCGCAGCGCACTCAGTTCCTCAAGAACGTCAGCCTGCTCGGCGGACTGCTGATCGCCGCCGTCGACACCGAGGGCAAGCCGTCCCTCGGCTGGCGTGGCCGTCGCGCCGCCCGGCACGCACAGGAGGCCGTGGCCGCGGCTCTGCCGCTCGGATCGGGTCACGACCATCACGGTCCCGAGATCGGGGAGGCTTTGGCCGCGGCGTCGGAGCGCGCACGCATCCTGTCCGGTGAGGCCGCCGAGCGCGGGTCCGAAATCCTCGAGGTCGCGAAAGACCGTGGCGCCGAATTCGCGAAGGTCGCGGCGGATCGCGGTCCCGAATGGGCGGACGTCGCGAAGGAACACGGCTCCGAGTGGGCCGAGGTCGCCAAGGAACACGGCTCCGAGTGGGCCGAGGTCGCCAAGGAACACGGCTCCGAGTGGGCCGAGGTCGCCAAGGAGCGCGGCGCGGAACTCGTCGAACTGGCGAAGGAACGCGGAGCGGAACTCGTCGACGTCGCGAAGGAACGCGGCCCGGAGTTGGCCGAGGTCGCCCGCGAGAAGGGCGGCGAATGGGCCGGCACCGCCGCAGAACGCGGCGAGGTGCTGAGCAAGCGGGCCCGCAAGCAGGCGGAAGCCGCGCTCGAGAAGGCCCGAGCGAAGCGGGACGAACTGTCCCACTGACCCCGAGCCGCGGCGCCGACCTGCGCCGGATAATCGATCTGATCGGCCCCGGAGATCACCCCTGACCTGCAATGTCAGCGGGCGGCCTCCGGGGCCGACTAGACTGTCCAGGCACTTTTGCAGCCGATCCGGTTGCAGCCGAACCAGTCAAGGAGACCTCTTGCCCGACGAGGACACGTCACGCGACGAGCGCGAGCTCGAGCAGCAGTACGTGACGATGCTCTACACCCGACTGGACGGCCTTCGCCAGTACGCGGCGAACCGGCTGAGCCGTGTACTGCTCGAAACCGGCGGGACCCCGCAGGCCCGCAGCGAGCGGGAGTCGTTCAACCAGCTCTACACCGAAGACCTCGCCAAGTACGACGCCGCCGAGAACGGGCTGTGCTTCGGACGCATCGATCTCGACGGCGAGCACCGCTACATCGGCCGGCTCGGCATCCTCGACGAGGAGAACGACTACGAGACGATGCTCCTCGATTGGCGTGCGCCCCTTGCCCGCCCGTTCTACCTCGCCACCCCCGCAGCCCCCGACGGCGTCTCCCGTCGACGGCACATCCGGACGCGGAGCCGCCGAGTGACGGCCGTCAACGACGAGTATCTGGATCTGGCGGCGGCAGAGGCCGCGGGCACGATCACCGGCTCGGACGGCGTCGCGGGTGAAAGTGCACTGCTCGCCGCGCTCAACGCGGCCCGCACCGGTCAGATGAACGACATCGTCGAGACCATCCAGGGTGAGCAGGACGCCATCATCCGGTCGGAGCACAAGAGTGTGCTGGTCGTCCAGGGAGGACCGGGAACCGGCAAGACCGCGGTCGCTCTGCACCGCGCCGCCTACCTGCTCTACACCTACCGGCAGCAGCTCGCGAAGGCCGGCGTCCTCATCATCGGCCCCAACGCCACGTTCCTCGACTACATCGGCCAGGTGCTGCCGTCGCTCGGCGAGACCGGTGTGCTGCTCTCGACCATCGGCGACCTCTACCCCGGCGTCCGCGCCACCGTCGAGGACAGCCTCGACGCCGGCGAGATCAAGGGCTCGCTCGACATGCTGGACGTGCTCAAGAAGGC
>NZ_JBFUGT010000256.1:0-9508 GCF_056402775.1 Rhodococcus sp. P3_B8 | reverse complement strand
GTCACAGACTCACTGGTGAATAGCCGACTACCGGACTGGCTCACAGAATTCCCTCTCGACAGTTGTCCTGAACAGCACGTGAAAACAGCTTAGCTGCGTAATACCGCGAACGACCCTAGCGCCACCCCGGCGGGAGTGACACCTTTCGAATCACCGAAACTCTGCCGGATGTGCCGTCAGAGTGTTCGGAACAGCTGGTCGACGGCGTCGAGTACCCGGCTGGCCATCAACGCCTTCGATCCGTGCTCGAGCGCAGACTCGGAACCGTCGGCTCCGAGCAGCCACCCGTCGTTGTGGTCGACCTCGAACGCCTTGCCCTCGCCGACCGCGTTGACGACGAGGAGGTCGCAGCCCTTACGCGCGAGCTTGGCCCTCGCGTAGGTGAGGACGTCGCCGTCGGCGTCGCCCGTCTCGGCCGCGAATCCGACGATCACGGTCTTGGACGGGATCTCGCCGTCCCGCCGGGACTGCACCAGCCCGGCGAGGATGTCCTCGTTCTTGGTGAGTGCGATCGAGTCGGGCTCGCCCGCACCCTTCTTGATCTTGCTCGCCACCATCGTCGACGGCCGGAAGTCGRCCACCGCCGCGGCCATGATCACGGCGTCGAATCCGGGCGCGTGCTTGCCGACCGCGACCCGCATGTCTTCCGCCGTGCGGACGTGCACCATGTCGACGGCGGCCGGGTCGGCGAGGCCTGCGGTGTAGCCGGAGACGAGGGTGACCTCGGCCCCGCGCTGCACGGCGAGCCGGGCGATGGCGTATCCCTGCTTGCCCGAACTGCGGTTACCGAGGAACCGCACCGGATCGAGCGGTTCGCGGGTGCCGCCCGCGGACACGAGGATCCGCCGGCCCTCGAGATCACGGGGCAGGGCGTCGGGACGCTCCACCAGCAACGACGCCAACCCGACGATCTCGTCGGGTTCCGGCAGCCGGCCGGCGCCGGTGTCCTTGCCGGTGAGGCGGCCGGATGCGGGTTCGATGACGGTCACGCCCCGTGCGCGCAGCGTGGCGACGTTGGCGACGGTGGCCGGGTGTTCCCACATCTCCGTGTGCATCGCGGGAGCGAACACCACGGGACATCGTGCGGTGAGYAGCGTCGCGGTGAGGAGGTCGTCCGCGCGTCCCGCCACGGCCCGCGCCATGAGGTCGGCGGTGGCGGGCGCGATGACGACGAGGTCCGCTTCCTGCCCGAGACGGACGTGCGGAACCTGCGGAACGTCGGTGAACACACCCGTGTGCACGGGGTTGCCCGACAGCGCCTCGAACGTCGCCTTGCCGACGAACTCGAGCGCGGACTCCGTCGGGATGACCCGCACGTGGTGACCGGCCTCCGTGAAGGCCCGGATGACGGCACAACTCTTGTACGCGGCGATGCCGCCGCCGACACCGACGACGATCCGCTTGCGGGCTGCCCCCGCCAGAACCGGTTCCGGTGAATCCGTCACGTGCCCGGTGCCCGGGCCCGCTGCCTGTTCAGGCACGGCAGATCCTCCGCTCACTCGCCTTCGGTGTGCTCGAGAAGATCGGAGTGGATCTCACGCAGCGCGATCGACAGCGGCTTCTCCTGCAGGCCCGGCTCGACGAGGGGGCCGACGTACTCGAGGATGCCGTCACCGAGCTGGTTGTAGTAATCGTTGATCTGACGCGCACGCTTGGCCGCGTAGATCACCAGCGCGTACTTCGACGACGTGCGTGCGAGAAGCTCGTCGATCGGAGGATTGGTGATGCCGAGCGGGGTGTCGTAAGCCGGCAGGGCGCCGTGGCTGGGAGTTGCGGACGCTACTGCGGGGGTGCTGCTCACTCGGTATCTCCTGAAATAGTTCTGGCTAGTTGATGTGAGATCTAGTGGGTCGACTCGGACTGTTCCGGTCGTCCAACCAACAAGGATACCAACTCGTCGCACGATCGGCTGACATCCTCGTTCACGATGACCTCGTCGAACTCGTCCTGCGCCTCCAGCTCGACTCTCGCGGTCGCGAGACGCCGCTCCACCACCTCGGCGGATTCGGTGCCCCGGCCGGTCAATCTCTCGACCAGCACGTCCCAGCTCGGGGGCGCCATGAAGACGAGCAGAGCCTCCGGCATCGCGGCGCGGACGGCCCGCGCACCGGCGAGATCGACCTCGACCAGCACCGGTTTGCCCTGCTCGATGGCCCGGCGTACGGGTGCGGCCGGGGTTCCCGACAGCTGGAGTCCGCCGTGGATCTCGGCCCATTCGAGCAGCTCACCGGATTCGATCATCCGCTGGAACTCGTCGCGAGAGGTGAACCGGTAGTCCTTGCCGTCCACCTCGCCCGGGCGTGGGTCGCGCGTCGTCGCGGACACGCTGAAGACGAGCTCCGGCATCCGTTCACGCAGGAGTCGCACCACGCTGGACTTACCGACGGCCGAGGGGCCGGCCAGAACTACCAGCCGACCCCTCCGCACTGCGGTCTTGCTCTCTGACACTTGTGCGTCAGCTACCACTGTCGTGCTCAGGCCTCGAAGTCGAACCTGGCGAGCAGGGCCTTCCGCTGCCGATCGCCGAGGCCACGGAGGCGACGGGTCGGAGCGATCTCCAGCTCGGTCATGATCTCCTGCGCCTTGACCTTGCCCACCTTGGGCAGCGCCTCGAGCAGTGCCGACACCTTCATCTTGCCCAGGATCTCGTCGTCCTCGGCGTCCTTGAGAACCTGCTTGAGGTCGGTGCCACCACGCTTCAGGCGCTCCTTGAGCTCAGCCCTGGCCTTGCGGGCAGCAGCTGCCTTCTCCAAAGCAGCAGCGCGCTGCTCATCAGTCAACTGGGGAAGGGCCACGGTTCCTCCGTCTCGTCGTTGGCAAATAGTCCAAACCACTGGATAACCAGCAGCGATAGCGACCGTACTCACGCCCGGCGCCGATTGCGAACCCACCCCCCGAGGTCAGAGCCGGATTCGGGTGGGCTATGAGAGTGCGGACTCGATCTCGTCGCGGACCTTCACGGCCGCCTCACGCAGTGCCGTCACCGACGGTCCGGCACGGAGAACACCACGAGAACTGTTCGGCAACAACAGTTTTCGAGAATCGGGAAAAATGTCGGCGAGGTCACCGGGAGTCGCGCCCTGGGCGCCGAGACCGGGCGCGAGAATCGGTCCGGAAAAATTCGACAAATCCAGGCCGTGTCCGCGTGTCGCGCCCACCACCAGACCCACCAGACCGGGTTGCGCGTCGTTGTGCCGGACCGCCGCGTCCACCACGGACTGGGCCACGGACGCTCCCCCGGCGGTCTGCGCCGCCTGCAGGTCGCCGCCCTCGGGATTGGACGTCCGGGCCAGCACGAAGAGCCCGCGGCCCTGCTCCGCCGCCAGCGACAGCGCCGGGTCGAGCGCACCGAATCCCAGATACGGCGACACCGTCACCGCATCGGAGGACAGGGCCGACTCCGCACCCAGCCAGGACTGCGCGTACGCCGCCATCGTCGACCCGATGTCCCCGCGCTTGGCATCGGCGACGACGAGCGTCCCTGCCTCTCTGAGGACCGAAATGGTGCGTTCGAGCACCGCGTACCCGGCGGAGCCGTACGCTTCGAAGAACGCCACCTGAGGCTTCACGACGGCCACCTCACCGACGAAGGCCTCCACGCAGATCTCCGCGAACGTCTCCAGCCCCTCGGCGGAGACGGGCAGCCCCCACGCCTCGAGCAGTCCCGGATGCGGATCGATCCCGACGCACAACCGCCCCCGGTGCTCGACCGCCGCTGTCAGCCGATGCACCCAGGAGTGGTGGTGATGGTGTCCGCTCACGACGACGCGGAACCGCTCGCGGGAGCCACGACGACGGCGGGCGACCGCAGCCGCTCGTGCAGCGCCTGGAGCGACTGGACACCGATGTCGCCGCGAATCGCGGCCTCGATGCCCTGCACCGCGGCGGACGCACCCTGCACGGTGGTGACGCACGGGATGTTCATGGCGACGGCCGCGCTGCGGATCTCGTAACCGTCGACGCGCGGTCCGGAGTTGCCGTACGGCGTGTTGATCACCATGTCGACCTCGCCGTCGCGGATCATCTCGACGATGGTGCGCTCACCCTCCTCCAGCTTCTCGCCGGAGTGCTTGTGCACCTCCTGGCAGGTGATCCCGTTCCGGCGGAGAACCGCCGCGGTGCCCTCGGTGGCCAGGATCCGGAAACCCAGGTCGGCGAGCCGCTTGACCGGGAAGATCAGCGATCGCTTGTCCTTGTTGGCGACGGAGACGAACACTGACCCCGACGTGGGCAGCGAGCCGTACGCGGCCGTCTGGCTCTTCGCGAACGCGGTGCCGAAGTCGGCGTCGATGCCCATGACCTCGCCGGTCGACTTCATCTCCGGGCTCAGCAGGGTGTCGATGCCGGTGCCGTCGGCGCGCCGGAACCGGWTGAACGGCAGCACGGCCTCCTTGACGGCGACGGGTGCGTCCGCCGGGGTCGAGCCGCCGTCGCCGGTGGCCGGGAGCACACCGCTCGCACGCAGGTCGGCGATGGACTCGCCCAGCATGACGCGGGCGCACGCCTTGGCGAGCTGCACCGCCGTCGCCTTCGACACGAACGGCACGGTGCGGCTGGCGCGGGGGTTGGCCTCGAGGACGTAGAGGATGTCGTCCTTCAGGGCGTACTGGACGTTGAGCAGGCCCTTGACGCCGATGCCCTTGGCGAGCGCCTCCGTGGAGCGGCGGACGTTCTCGAGGTCGGCGCGGCCGAGGGTGATCGGCGGCAACGCACAGGCCGAGTCGCCCGAGTGGATGCCGGCCTCCTCGATGTGCTCCATCACACCGCCGAGGTACACCTCGGAGCCGTCGCAGAGCGCGTCGACGTCGATCTCGATGGCGTCTTCCAGGAACCGGTCGACCAGGACGGGCCGGTCGTCGGAGATCTCGGTGGCGCGGGAGATGTAGCTCTCCAGCGACGCCTCGTCGTAGACGATTTCCATGCCGCGGCCACCGAGGACGTACGACGGGCGCACCAGCACCGGGTACCCGATGCCGGCCGCGATCTCGCGGGCCCCGGCGAACGTGGTGGCGGTGCCGAACTTGGGAGCGGGCAGACCGGCCTCGACCAGCACCTTGCCGAACTCGCCGCGATCCTCCGCGAGGTCGATCGCCTCAGGGCTGGTGCCGACGATCGGCACGCCCGCGGCCTTCAGCCGCTTCGCCAGACCCAGCGGGGTCTGTCCGCCGAGCTGCACGATCACGCCGGCGACGGTGCCCGACAGCGTCTCGGCCCGGTACACCTCGAGCACGTCCTCGAACGTGAGCGGCTCGAAGTACAGGCGGTCGGCGGTGTCGTAGTCGGTGGAGACGGTCTCCGGGTTGCAGTTGACCATCACCGTCTCGTAGCCGGCCTCCGACAGCGTCAGTGCGGCGTGGACGCAGGAGTAGTCGAACTCGATGCCCTGACCGATGCGGTTCGGTCCGGAACCGAGGATCAGGACCTTCGGACGCTCGGTCTGCGGGGCCACCTCGGACTCGGCCGCCGGGTCGAGTTCGTACGTGGAGTAGTGGTACGGCGTCTTCGCCTCGAACTCGGCGGCGCAGGTGTCGACCGTCTTGTACACGGGGTGGACGTTCCACTGCTCACGCAGCGCCCGGACGGCGTCCTCGCCGCCGATCTCGGGGCGCAGGGCCGCGATCTGCCGATCCGACAGGCCGTGGTGCTTGGCGCGGCGCAGTACCCGCTCGGTCACCTCGGGCGCCTCGCGCAGCGTGTCGCCGAGCTCGTGGATCTGCAGGATCTGGTCGAGGAACCACGGGTCGATCTTCGTGGCGTCGAACAGCTGCTCGACGGTGGCGCCGAGAGCGAACGCCTTCTCGAGGCCGTACACGCGGCCGTCGCGGGGGATGCTCAGTTCCGCCAGGAGGCTGTCCAGGTCGGTGGCCTCCACGTCGGGTCCGGTCCAGTACCCGGCCCGCTTGGTCTCCAGCGAGCGCAGCACCTTGCCGAACGCCTCGGTGAAGTTGCGGCCGATCGACATGGCCTCACCGACCGACTTCATCGTCGTGGTGAGGGTGTCGTCGGCGCCGGGGAACTTCTCGAACGCGAACCGCGGCGCCTTGACGACGACGTAGTCGAGGGTCGGCTCGAAGCACGCCGGGGTTTCCTTGGTGATGTCGTTGACGATCTCGTCCAGCGTGTAGCCGATCGCGAGCTTCGCGGCGATCTTCGCGATCGGGAAGCCGGTCGCCTTGGAGGCGAGTGCACTGGACCGCGACACGCGCGGGTTCATCTCGATGACGACGAGGCGTCCGTCGGTGGGATCCATGGCGAACTGGATGTTGCAGCCGCCGGTGTCGACGCCGACCTCGCGGAGAATGTCGATCGAGAGGTCGCGCATCGCCTGGTACTCACGGTCCGTGAGCGTCATGGCGGGGGCGACGGTGATCGAGTCGCCGGTGTGCACGCCGACGGGGTCGACGTTCTCGATCGAGCACACGATCACGACGTTGTCGCGGCCGTCGCGCATCAGCTCGAGCTCGTATTCCTTCCACCCGAGGATCGACTCCTCGATCAGCACGTTGGCCGTGGGTGACGCGGCGAGACCGCCGCCGGCGATCCGCGTCAGGTCCTCGTCGTCGTAGGCCATGCCGGAGCCGAGGCCGCCCATTGTGAACGACGGCCGCACCACGACGGGGAAGCCCAGTTCAGCGACGGTGTCGCGGACCTCGTCCATCGTGTAGCAGACACGGGAGCGCGCGGACTCGCCGCCGACCTTGGCGACGATGTCCTTGAACTTCTGCCGGTCCTCGCCGCGCTGGATGGCGTCGAAGTCGGCACCGATCAGCTCGACGTCGTACTTCTCGAGGATGCCCTGCTCGTGCAGCGCCACCGCGGTGTTGAGGGCCGTCTGGYCGCCGAGCGTCGCGAGGACGGCGTCGATCGGGTGGCCCTTCTCCGCCTCGAGGGCGATGACCTTCTCGACGAATTCGGCGGTGATCGGCTCCACGTACGTGGCGTCCGCGAACTCGGGGTCGGTCATGATCGTGGCCGGGTTGGAGTTGACGAGGCTGACCCGCAGGCCCTCCTCGCGCAGCACCCGGCAGGCCTGGGTTCCGGAGTAGTCGAACTCACAGGCCTGGCCGATGACGATCGGCCCGGAGCCGATCACCAGGATGTGGGAGAGATCTGTACGGCGTGGCATTAGTTCTTGACTCCCTCGAGCAGGCTGGTGAAGCGGTCGAACAGGTACGCGGCGTCGTGCGGGCCCGCCGCGGCCTCGGGGTGGTACTGCACCGAGAACGCGGATCCGTCGAGCAGGCGGACCCCCTCGACGGCACCGTCGTTGGCGCAGGTGTGGCTGATCACGGCCTTGCCGAACGGGGTGTCGAACTCCTGCCCGGCCTCGCCCTCGAGCGCGAACCCGTGGTTCTGCGCGGTGATCGCGATGCGTCCCGTCTCGTGTTCGACGACCGGGATGTTGATGCCTCGATGACCGAACTTCATCTTGTAGGTGCCGAGACCGAGAGCCCGCCCGAGGATCTGGTTGCCGAAGCAGATGCCGAACAGGGGCAGGCCCTGCCCGATGACTTCCTTGGTGAGGTGCACGGCGCCGTCGGCGGTCGCCGGGTCGCCGGGACCGTTGGAGAGGAAGACGCCGTCGGCCTTCAGGTCGAGGATCTGCTCGAGCGTCGCGTTGGACGGGAGCACGTGCACCCGGATGCCGCGCTCGGCGAACATGCGCGGGGTGTTGGTCTTGATGCCGAGGTCGATCGCCGCGACGGTGAAGCGCGCGTCTCCCCCGGTCGGTTCGACGACGTACCCGCTGGTGGTGCTGACCTCGCCGGCGAGATCCGCGCCGAGCATCGACGGCTGGCTCTTCACCCGGTCGAGCAGCACGTCGGTCTCGGCCAGTGCGTCGCCGGAGAACACCCCGGCGCGCATCGAGCCGCGGGTGCGCAGGTGGCGGACCAGTGCGCGAGTGTCGATGCCGGCGATCCCGACGACCCCCTGCTTCACGAGCTCATCCTGCAGGGACCCGGTGGCGCGCCAGCTGGAGGTGCGGCGGGCGGGGTCGCGGACGACGTACCCGGCCACCCAGATCTTCGCCTCGGCGCTGCTGCCGGTGGGGCCGACGGACTCGTCGTCCTCGTCGTTCCATCCCGTGTTGCCGATCTGCGGCGCGGTGGCCACGACGATCTGGCGGTGGTAACTGGGGTCGGTGAGGGTCTCCTGGTAGCCGGTCATGCCGGTGCTGAAGACGGCCTCACCGAGGGTCTGGCCGACGGCACCGAACGTGGTGCCCCGGAATGCCCGTCCGTCCTCGAGGACCAGTACTGCAGAGTCGGTGTCGTAGCCGCTCATGCGTTCTCTCCGTTCTGCTCGACCTCACCAGAGCTCGCCGCATTCGCTGAATCTTCACTGTCTGTCTTGCCGTCCGGCTCCCCTGCGCCGACCCAGGCGGGGTACACGGACTTGTCGTCGCTCCGGAAACCGGTGTCGATCTCGGTGCCCGTCGGCAGTTCCCACCGGATCACGAGGACGCCGTCCTTGCTCATGACCTTGCCCGCGAGACCGCGCTCGGTGCGCACGGCGCGGACCGCGTCCTGCGGAATCCAGATCGCCGACGCCCCGTCACGTTCGAGCAGGATCCCGGCCGCGTAGCGGGAGATCTCCCCCGTCGCCCGGAAACCGAGGTCGCCGACCGCGATCCGGTCCTGCCAGCTCGGGGCCAGGGTGCTGCCCACATACAGTCCGGTGGCCGGGGCGATCGTCTGCTCGCCGAGGTGCGCGGGCACGGCGGGAAGCTGCCCGACCCGGTCGGCCTGACGGCGGGCACGACCGCGCCACCCGATGTACATGAGGAAGATGGCCAGCGCCCAGAACGCGACGAGGCCGACTATCCACAGAATTCTCTCCACCGTCATCCCCTACCGTTCCGCACCGGGACGCGGGCCTGGCCGTCGCTCGCGGTGACCCGGCCACGGAGGATCRTCGTGGTCACCCGCGCCGGCAGCGTCATCGACTCGTACGGCGTGTTGTGGGCGACGCTGGCGAGATCGGGGCCGTGGACCGTCCATTCGGCGTCCGGATCGATCAGCACCAGGTTGGCGGGCTCGCCGACCTCGATCGGGCGACCCTGGTCGTCGAGTCCGACGATCTCGGCGGGCCGCTCACTCATCACCCGCGCGACGCCGCGCCAGTCGAGCAGGCCCGTGCGGACCATCGTCTGCGCGACGATCGACAGTGCCGTCTCCAGTCCCAGCATTCCGGGTCGGGCGGCCGCGAACTCGCAGCACTTGTCCTGCTCGGCGTGCGGTGCGTGATCGGTCGCGACGCAGTCGATGATCCCCTCGGCCAGTCCGGCCCGGAGCGCGGCGACGTCGCTCGCCTCCCGCAGGGGCGGATTCACCTTGTTGACGGCGTCGTACGTCTCGAGCCGGGAGTCGTCGAGCAGCAGATGGTGCGGGGTGACCTCGGCGGTGATCGAAATGCCTTGGCCGCGTGCCCACTTCATCAGTTCGACGGTCCCCGCGGTGGAGGCGTGGCAGATGTGCACGCGCGCCCCGGCGTCGCGGGCGAGCAG
>NZ_JBFUGT010000255.1:0-9516 GCF_056402775.1 Rhodococcus sp. P3_B8 | reverse complement strand
TCGGGAAGGACCCGAGAAAGGGACAGGAAGATCCCGGTCATCGAGAGGCGAGGATCTCCCAGAATGGGGCCGGCCGGCGCGAGCCGCCCCAGCGCCAGACGCGGCGCCGCGACCAGGGCATGGGCGTAGAGAACACGGAGCAGTACCACGTTGAGAAAGAAGCGCTCCGGACGGCTCTCGGTACAGGCAAGGTCGCGATGGTCCAGGTAGGCGGAGGCAATGCTCGCATTGTGGGCCCGGTACCACGTACGTGCGGTCGGATCGGCAACGAACAGCATCCACAGATCGACCGTGTGCGAGGACGGCGTCCCTCCCATTCCGCCGCTCCGGGCGCCGGCCTCGCAGCCGTCGCGCATCAGCCGTTCGTTGACCGCTCGCCACCACGGACTGCCGGGCGGCATCGCACCGAGCGGCGCCAGCACGCCGCGACCGATCTGCCAGCGCATGAACGACAGTGCCGCCCGGCGGAACGGCAAGTGCCGGGGTGCGTTGCCGATCGGACCGTGATAAGTACGGGCGATCAGCGCGAGTCGAGCTGCAGGATCGTCACGCACAGCGTGGACCTGATCGACTGCCCACTCTGCGGCGGAACGTCGCGAACTCACGCTCCCTATTGTCGGACCCGCCGGTCCGAGGAGGAAGGGTGCGATTTCTACTCGGCCGCCTCGCCGGTCGGCCGCTGATCGGTTGCCGACACGGAGAGAGGTAACCGGCCAGGCCTGCCGAGGCGCCGAAGCCATCGTGCCGAGACACGCGCGGGACTACGGTAGCTCCTCGACGGTCACCCATCTCGGGTCTATCCCGGCCCGAAATCCCTTCCACGACGGATGGCGGAGCCGCCGGTCCAGGGTGAACTCGCGGTACTCGACGGTGCCGACGAGAATCGGTTCCACCCAGCGCGCGTGAGTGGCAAGCTCATCGGGAACATGATTGTCGAAGGGGCTGGTAGGGCGCTCGAGTGGCCGGAGCAGCATGAGCGTTCGGCGCCGGTGGGATTCGGTGAAGCCGGAGCCGACGTGCCCGACGAATATCAAGCCGACCTGGTCCGCGTGGGCACCGACGATYAGCGACCGCAGACCGCCGCGGCTGGTCGCTTCCCACCCGCCGACGACCACTTCGGCGCTGTTGCGTAGCGGAGTTTTGATCCAGTCCGGTGAGCGGCGTCCGGGGCGATAGGGCGAGGTCATTCTCTTGGCGACAATTCCTTCATGGCCGTGCGCGTCGGCCAACCGGAGCATGTCCTCGCCGTCGACGTCGACCCAGTGTGGCGGGACCTGCAGAGCCTCACCCTCCAGACCGAGGTTCAGGTCGGCCAGGAGTTGTCGGCGCTCGAGGTACGGCCACCGCAGGATCGGCGCCCCGCGGTGCACCAGCAGATCGAAGATGTTAAAGGCGACCGGTACGGCGCGCTGCAGCGCGGCCGGTGGATTCTGGATGGGGGTCCGCTGTCGGAGCAGGTCGAAGCGCGGTCGGCCGCTGCCGGCAGCGGGCGCGACGATCTCACCATCGACTGTTACGCCTCGGCCTGGTTTGATCTCGGAGAGTCCGGCGGCGATCTCCGGGTATGCGGCGGTGATGTCGGCGCCGTCGCGGCTGAACAGGTGCACCGCGGCCGGGGTGACGGTGGCGACGGCGCGTACACCGTCGAATTTCATCTCCACCGCCCAGTCGTCTCCACCCRGCGGTGAGCCGAGCGTCGCGAGCATCGGTTTCACCGGGCGGAGAGGTAGTGCGGGCTGATGGGCGGGCACAATGCTGATTCTCCCCCCTCGTTCTGCCCCGGCGCGGCATCGCCCGGATCGACGTCAGGTGGATGCCGATCACCCTCGCCACACTCCACATCCCGCCAGAACTGCCGACCCCAGCTATCTCAGCGATACGGTCGTCGGAGCACGCGACAAAAAGCCGCCCACCGACGCTAATCAGTGTTTCTGGCGTGCTGGCGGTGCCGCTCGCGGAAACGAGCGCGGTGCCGCTCGAGGACGACGACGTCGGTATCGCGGAGAGCCTGCCGTTGTCCGCGGGCGATGGCGTATCGCACGGCGGCACTGCGCCGCCGCAACATCTGTGCGTGGGTGGCTGCGAAGTCGTCGTCGAACAGAATCGCTGCGGCCTCGTCGCATTCGATCAGCACCCACTCGTACGCCAGCCGGGCCGGGGCAGCGTCGTCGAAGAACAACGGCATCACCGTGTCGTCGACCAGGTGGAAGGGAATGCGCGCGATTCGGTACTGGAGGCGGCCGAGCGCTCGTGCCGCGGCTGCGACTCCCATGCATTCGATGGTAAGTGGTACGACGTGCACGCGGTATCAATTCCGCTGCCTCACAGTCGGACCGGGTTCCTTGTGAGCGGCCCGCCGCTGAGCCCGCCGACAATTCCGCTGCTGAGGATCGACACGCAACCAGGTGTGCCGACAATCGACCGGATGGTGTAGCAGACAGTGGACACACTATGCGACCACGTCGAGCACACTGGGCAGCTCGCATGCTCCGCGGAAGTGCTGGCGGCTCTGCGCGGGCGAATTCCCACACCGGAGGGGAGCGCGGCCTAGGGTCGGAAGCATCCGGTCTTCGTCGGCGTCGTAGAAGGAGGTGACAATGTCACCTGCGACTCTGGTGTGTCTGCCGTACGCGGGGGTGGGCGCGTCCTTCTTCCGCGATTGGCAGAGTTGTGCGCCGCGTGGACTCGACATCCTCCCCGTGCAGCTACCCGGCCGCGAGGAACGCTTTGGTGAGGACCTGCTCACCTCGGTCGACGCCGCCGTCCACGACATTGCGCCGCGCGTGCTGCCGGTCCTCCGGGAGTCTTCCGAGGTGGCCGTGTTCGGGCACAGCCTCGGTGCGGTCCTGGCCTATGAGCTGGCGCATCGCCTGACCGCCGACGGAGGCGTCGCGCTGACCCGCCTGTTCGTGAGTGGATCGCCAGGTCCGGCGACCGTGCGGGAGATCCGGGCGTCGTCGTTGGCGGATGAGGAATTCCTCGACCAGGTGGGTGAGCTGGCCGGGTACTCCCACCCTGCGCTGGCGAACCCGGAACTGCGCGAGCTGCTGTTGCCCGTCGTCCGGGCCGACGTCGAGATGCACGAAAACTATCGGCCACCACCACATCCACCGCTGGACGTCCCGATCACCGCCCTCCGAGGGCGGGGTGATCACCTCGTCGGTGCCGCTCAGTTGGCGGAGTGGGCGGCGACGACGACCGCGGGGACGTCGGTGATCGAGGTCGACGGCGGACACATGTACCTGACCGAGCACCCGCACGCGCTGGTACGGCTGCTTGCCGCGCAGCTCGCCGAGGACGCTCGGTGAGCGCCGACCTCGCCGGAAAGACGGCCTTCGTGACCGGCGCAGCGCGGGGTATCGGCCGTGCCTGTGCCGTCGAGTTCGCGGCGGCTGGGGCCGATCTCATGCTCGTCGACATCACCCGGAATCTGGCCGGGGTGCCATACCCCCTCGGTTCGCAGAGTCAGCTCGACTACACCGCGGAGTTATGCCGCGAGCACGGTGCGACGGTTCTGACCCAGGCGGTGGATGTCCGCGAGCTCGCAGAGATCACGGCAGCGGTGCAGGTCGCCCACGAACGATTCGGTCGCCTCGACGTGCTGCTCAACAATGCGGGAATCGCCGCACCGTCCGGAAAGGTCGCGCACGACATCACCGAATCCGAGTGGCGTCTGATGATCGACGTCGACCTCTCCGGGGCGTGGCGGACCATCGCGACGGCCGGACGGATCATGGTCACCCAGCGCAGCGGAAGCATCATCAATGTCGCCTCGACGGCAGGGCTCGTCGGGTACCGCCACTTCGCCGGGTACGTTGCGGCGAAGCACGGCCTGGTCGGCCTCACCAAGGCCGTCGCCCTCGACTATGCGCCGAGCGGGGTCCGGGTGAATGCGCTGTGCCCGGGATCGGTGCGGGACAGCAGCGAGTACGAAGGGCGGATGCTGGCGGAGATCGCGCGCTCCCTGGGTGTCGGCGTCGATGAGCACGAGTCGGTTTTCGTGCAGGCCCAGCCGACCAACAAGCTCGTCGAACCCGGCGAGGTCGCGGCAGCGGCGCGGTGGCTCGCGTCCGACGATGCGCGTGGAGTCACGGGTGCCGTGGTGACGGTGGATGGCGGCTTCACGGCCCGGTGAGAACGATGAGTCCGTGTCCGCAGGCCCCAGTCGCCGCGCGTCTGTCGACTACGATTGCTTCATGCACCAATCTCCTTGGGGGAGGTCTGGACCGGTGCGCACGGCGTTCGGCCATGCGATGACGGTGCGGGTGCCCCGCGGAGTGAGCTCGGACATGCTTGCGGTGCGGTGGGGTACGGCGTCCCGTTGCTGGTGGGAG
Source organism: Rhodococcus sp. P3_B8 (assembly GCF_056402775.1). Lineage (NCBI taxonomy): Bacteria > Bacillati > Actinomycetota > Actinomycetes > Mycobacteriales > Nocardiaceae > Rhodococcus > Rhodococcus sp. P3_B8. Next base: position 5,182 of record NZ_JBFUGT010000255.1, on the reverse strand, counting down.
CGCGCGACCAGGCCGACGCGGCTATGGGTGGTGGATGTCCCGGCCGGTTCGGCGTCGGAGGAGGCACGACGCCGGCTTGCCGCCGAGTGCCGGCGGCCCGTCGCTGTCGATGGTCCGGCGGTGCGCGCCGTCGTGATGCRGTACCTCGACCAGGTGGCCGATCTGGTCGTGATTGCCGACCGCCGTGATCTCGACACTGCCTCGCTCACGCTCGTGTGTGACGTGCTCGTCGGYGCGCGCGACGCCGACACGGTGACCGCGAATCCCGTGGGTCGACATCGGCACGGTCGGGCACTGGGCGGATGGAGCGCGGAGGTACTGCGTTCCTCCCACCCGCTGGTCGCGGCCCGTGAGGATATGACGGCGACGGTGGCCRCTGCCGCCGCGGTGGTGACCGGTAGGCGTGACGACCTCTCCGCGGTGACGGTTCCGGTGTGGCGGGTCGACCGGACGCGGCCGCCACGAACGCTCGGCGGATTCGAGAGCTGGGTCGACCTGGCCTTCCACACTTCCCTGGACCGCACTCTGGCCGAGCTGGTCGAGGAAGTGAAAAGCTCACGGCAACATGAGGTCTCGTGGGACTTCGCGAAGAGTGGAGAAATGGGCAGTACGGCAACCGGGGTGCTGGGGACGGTTACGCGTGACTCCGGACGTGAGTACCTCCCCTGCCAGACGGCACCGTTTCCACTGACACTCGTACCGGTGGTCGACACCGGCGGGCGCGTCACACTGGAGGTCTACGCCGACCCGGTGACTGTGGACGCCGACACGGCGGCGCGGTTCGGGCAATGGGTCGCCCGGGTGGTGGACGGACTTCGCGACCCGTCACCGGGACGACGTCGTGTGTTCGGCGCGGCGGTGGCACCGGTGGGTGCCGGTGTGCGAGCGCCTGTCTCCGGCGGGAGGATCGAGGATCTCGTCGTCCGGCACGCTCACGAGCGTCCCGACGCGGTCGCGGTGACCCATGGCCGGYGCACATTGACTTACCGTGCACTCGAGGAGCAGTCGGCCTGGATGGCGCGAGGTCTTCACGATCGGGGAGTCGGCCCAGGGGACCGGGTCGGAATCTGTGTGGATCGGTCGGTCGACCTCGTCGTGACGATGCTTGCGGTGTTGCGCAGCGGTGCGGCGTTTGTTCCGATGGACGTGCGGCATCCTCCGGATCGGCTCGCATACACGGCGCGTGATGCCGGTGTCCGATTGGTCGTGACCGAGTTGGAGGGCGAAGTCCGGTGGGCCGGAGTACCGGCGGTGACGCCGGCGGAGTTGCCGGGATCGGTATCGGGCCCGGGTGAGGTGGATTGGGCTGTGGGAGGCGACGGCGCCCCCGCCTACGTGGTCTACACGTCGGGGTCGACGGGTCGGCCGAAAGGCGTGGTGATTCCGCATCGTGCCGTGCCGGCGCTGATGTCGGCCACCGCAACCGAATTCGCGCCGACTCCCGGGGACACCTGGTCAATGTTCCATTCGCCCGCCTTCGATTTCTCGGTGTGGGAGATCTGGGGCTCGTTGTCGACCGGTGGCCGACTCGTGATCGTGCCGTACTGGATCTCGCGGTCCCCAGTGGAGTTCCACACATTGCTCGCCGACGAACGCGTCTCCGTCCTCAGTCAGACGCCGTCCGCATTCGTCCTCCTGGCCGCGGCTGACCGGGATCTCGAGCCGCTGTCCGCGCTCCGCCTCGTCGTGTTCGGCGGTGAGACTCTCGACCCCCGGGTGGTACTGCCGTGGCTCGACCGGTATCCGGAATCACGATGCCGGTTGGTGAACATGTTCGGGACGACGGAAACCACCGTGCACGTCACCGCGCACACCGTGACGCGGCGCGACGCCCTGACCGGGTCGCGCACGGTGGGGAAACCACTACCCGGCTGGGAGACGGCGGTCGCGGACGAGTTCGGCGATCCTCTGCCGAACGGTCTGACCGGTGAGATCTACGTCGGCGGGGCCGGTGTCGCGCTCGGGTACCTCGACCGCGCCGGACTGACGGCCTGCCGCTTTGTCGCTGCACCCGGCGGGTCCCGCTGGTATCGCACGGGCGATCGCGGAAGAATTTGTGGCGACGGCAGCCTCGAGCATCTCGGTCGCGTCGACGCCCAGGTCCAGATTCGCGGGTTCCGTGTGGAACTCGACGAGGTGCGTTCCGTGCTCCTCGACGATCCCGTCGTCACGGCAGCGGCCGTGGTGCCCTCGGGAAGGTCGGAAGACCCGGCCGGAATCGCGCTCGACGCCTACGTCGTTCCGGGCGGGTCCGCTGCGGCCGGGGAGACGGAGACGGTCGCAGCGATACGCGAACGCGCGGCCCGATTCCTACCGGAGCACATGGTGCCCCGTTCTATCACCCTGGTCGACGCTTTGCCGCTCACCATCAACGGAAAGCTCGACGTGGCAAGGCTTCCCGATCCGGTCCTTCGGTCTCTGCCGCTCGATGTCGTCGAACCGCAGGACGGTGCCCCCCTCACTGATGGTGGAACAGCGCACATGCTCACCGACATCTGGGAGTCGGTGCTGGGAGTCCCGGTGTCGCTGGACGACAACCTCTTCGAGCTCGGAGGGAACTCACTGTGCGCGATCAAGGCCGACGGCATGATGCGGCGGCTCGGCCTTCCGGCCCTCCCGATGCGGGAGCTGTACCGGCACCCGAGCATCCGCGGAATCTGCGGCACTCTGGCGCGGCTCTACCCGCCCCGCCCGGATACGTAGTTTTCGACGAGCATGCCGATCGCACGTGCTGGTTTCGGTTGCATCATGTCGTTGTGTCCGCACTCGACGTGTTCTTCCTGCACGGTGCCGGTGATCGAGTCGCCCCATCCGTCGTCGACGGACGGCGCGCTGCCGGCGCGGGGACCGACGACCGCGGTGATCAGAAGCGCGTCCCCGCGAAAGACTCTCGGGGCGAATCGCGTCGACAGCCGGGTCGACCGGTCATATCCCTCGGCGATGCGCCGCAGCTGGTCTGCCGTCACGGCGGCTGCGGGACCGTAGGCCTCGCCGAGGCGGTCGTGGGCGTCGGAGTACGTGAGCGGTCGGGCGTCGTCGCCGGGTCCGACGTCGACCCCCAGCCCACGCAGAAGGTCGCCGACGTCCAACGGGTCGGGTTCCGCAGTCGGTTCGCCCACGTAGCTGTCCAGGAGCACGAGGGACGCGACCTCCTCACCCCGGTCCTGCAGCTCGGTGGCCATGGCATGCGCGATCAGACCGCCGAGCGACCAGCCGAGCAGATGATACGGTCCCGCCGGCTGGACGGCACGGACCTCGTCGAGGTATCGGTGCGCCAGGTCCTCGATCGAGTCGTAATCGGGGCCGCCGCCGAGGGAGGGCAACTGCAGTCCCCACACGGGCCGGTCCGGTGAGAGATGGCGCACCATGCCGGTGTATGCCCACGCCAGGCCCATCCCGGCGTGGACGCAGAATAGAGGTGCGAGCCGGTCACCACGGCGCAGCGGCACGACAACCCGGAGAGCTTCGTCGGTGGTGCCGGGCACTTCTGTGGCGAGGCGGGCCGCGAGCCCCGCGGGAGTGGGGTCCAGGAAGAGGGCCGGAAGCGGCACCGGCCGGCCCAAACGGAGCTGCAGGCCCGCGGCGACGCGGACCGCGGACAGTGACGTGCCGCCGAGCGCGAAGAAGTCGTCCTCCACTCCGATCGGGCGGTCCTCGCCGGTGTCGACGACTTCCGCGAAAGCCTCGACGACGGCCCGCTCCACGGCCGTAGACGGTGCACGGAATCGTTCGGGCCGGGGACCGAACTCGGGTTCGGGGAGGGCCGAGCGGTCGAGCTTGCCGGCCGGGGTGAGCGGCACCTCGTCGAGTACGACGACCGCGGCGGGAACCAGATACGGCGGAAGCTGCGCGGACAACGCCGTGCGCACCGCACTCGCGTCGACGTCCGCGCCGTTCGCACCGCGGACGTAGGTGACGAGTATCGGTTGCCCGTCCGGACCGGTTCGCCCGACGGTGGCCGCGAAACCGATGTCCGCGCGCGCCGTGAGGATCGAATCGACCTCGCCTGGTTCGACCCGGAATCCGCGCACCTTGATCTGGAAGTCGGTGCGGCCGAGGTGTTCGAGCGTGAGGTCGGGCCGGGTGCGTACCAGGTCACCGGTGCGGTACATCCGCGACCCGGGGGTGGCGAACGGGCAGGCGACGAAATGGGTCGCCGTCGTGGCGGGGCGAGCGTGGTAGCCGCGGGCCAGGCCGGGCCCTGCCAGGTACAGCTCACCCGGGGTTCCCGGGGGAACGGGATGCAGCCGGGCGTCGAGGACGGCGGCGGTGAACCCGCGGACGGGGCGCCCGATGGTGACGGGTTCCGCCGGTGCCAGTGGTTCACTGACATGCGACCAGATCGTCGTCTCGGTCGGACCGTACAGGTCGAGCATGCGTCGGCGGGGCGCCCATCGCCGGACCAGGTCGGTCGGGCACGGTTCACCAGCGACGGCGAGGACCCGCAGCGAGTCGAGTCCCGCCGGTTCGAGCGTGGCGAGCGCGGTCGGGGTAATGAACGCGTGGGTGATCCGCTCAACGGCGAGGATGTCCGCCAAGGCCGCCCCGCCGTAGGTCAGCGGGGGTACGAGCACGACCTGGGCACCCGCACAGAACGCCATCGTCAACTCGAACAGCGACGCGTCGAAACTGGGGGACGCGAGGTGCGAGACCCGCGCATCGGGCGTGACGTGGAGGTGGTGACGTTCTTGCTCGAACAGGTTTGCCAGACCCCGGTGCGACACAACCACGCCCTTCGGGGCGCCGGTGGACCCGGACGTGTAGATGAGATAGGCGGGGTTGTCCGTGCGCAGCGGAGCTGTGCGGTCGAGGTCGGTCACCGGCGTGGCAGGAAGGTGCCGCATCTGCGTCTCGAAGTCGGGATCATCGAGCACCAGCCACTCGACCGTGTCGGGCAACTGTGCGCGATACCCAGCGACGGTGAGGCCGAGCACAGCGCCGGCGTCGGCGAGCATATGGGCGATCCGGGTGGGCGGATACGTCGGGTCGACGGGTACCGACGCCGCACCCGAGCCGGCGACCGCCCACACGGCACGGACCCACGCGATCGACCGCGGCAATGCCAGGGCGACGAACCTTTCCGGTGCGGCACCCCGAGCGATGAGCAGCCGGGCGAATTGCGCGGAGTCGGCGCCGAGTTGGCGATAGGTGAGCGTGCGACCGGCATCGGACACGGCCACCC